>CANGUJ010000250.1 GCA_947456845.1 Burkholderiales bacterium
CGCTCGCCGTACTGCGGCGCGGCGCGGTGATTCCAGCGCATTTGCTCGCGCTGGATGCGAAGCGTCGGCTCGACGCGCGCCGCCAGCGCGCCCTGGCGCGCTACTACCTCGACGCCGGTGCCGGCGGACTGGCGGTGGGCGTGCACTCGACGCAGTTCGCCATCCGCGAGGCCGGGCTGTACGAGCCGGTGCTGGACCTGGCCATGCAGACCGCGCGGGACTGGACGCCCATCGGCGGCCGGCGGCCGCTGTTCATGATCGCCGGCGTGGCCGGGCGCACGGCGCAAGCGCTCGCCGAAGCGGCAACCGCGAGACGGCTCGGTTATCACGCGGTGCTCATGAGCCTGGCCGCCATGAAGGGGGCCGGCGAGGCGGAACTCATCGCCCACTGCCGCGCAGTAGCCGACGCGATGCCGCTGGTAGGTTTCTATCTGCAGCCGGCCGTCGGCGGCATCGTGCTGCCGGCGCGGTTCTGGGAACGCTTCGCCGCCATCGACAACGTCGTCGCCATCAAGATGGCCCCGTTCAACCGCTACCGTACCCAGGACGTGCTGCGCGGCGTGGCTGCGGCCGGCGCGGAGGAACGCATCAGCCTGTACACCGGAAACGACGACCATATTGTGCTGGACCTGCTCCTGCCTTTCGATATCCCGCGCGATGGGCGCAGTGTGCGGCTGCGCATCAAGGGCGGGCTGCTGGGCCATTGGAGCGTGTGGACCCGGCGCGCGGTGGAGCAGCTCGGGCGCATCCACGCCGCCGTGGCCGCCGGGCACATCGATGCCGACCTACTCGCGCTCGAAGGCCAGGTCACCGACTGCAACAGCGCGTTTTTCGACGTGGCCCACGACTTCCGCGGCTGCATCGCCGGCTGCCACGAGGTGCTGCGCCGCCAGGGCCTGCTCGAGGGCATCTGGTGCCTGGATCCGGCTGAGGGCCTGAGCCCGGGCCAGGCCGAGGAGATCTCCCGCGTGCTGGCTTCCTATCCGCACCTCAACGATGACGCCTTCGTCGCGGCCCACCGCGAGCGCTGGCTGGCCTGAAGCGCCCTCAGGCCGGCATGGCGGCCGGCGCATCCAGCAGGCTGCGCGGAAACATCGCGTGCACGCCCTTGTTGCCGTCGACGATCTGCGTCACGCGCAGGTCGCAGGCCAGGCTGCAGGTCACATAGGCGTCGAGCGCCGACCAGCCCTTCACCTCGCTCAGCCAGGCGATCATCTCGCGCAGCGCCTGCTTGGCCGCGTCATCGAGGTCGGGATCCATGCCCATGGCGATGTAATGGGTGGGCGTGACGATGCGCGGGAACGTGAGGCCGGTGCGCTTGTGCAGGATGAGCTGGAAGGTGCCGGTCAGCGCGGTTTCAAGCGCCGTGAGGCACACCTCGCCGTCGCCCTGCACGGCATGGCCGTCGCCGACCGAGAACAGCGCGCCCGGCACCTGCACCGGCAGGAGCAGGGTGCTGCCCGCGGTGAGTTCCTTGTTGTCCATGTTGCCGCCATACTCGCGCGGCTCGATCGAGGACACCATGCCGTATTCCGGGCGCGGGGCGACGGCCATGATGCCGAAGAAAGGCTTGAGGGGCAGCGTCAGGCCCCACGGCAGGCGCGCCTCGCGGCGCGCCATGTCGATAGGAATGTTCAACACCTGCAGGGTGCGGAAATCCTCGGGCAGGCCGCCACGCAGTGGGCGCACCGCGTTGTAGGCCCAGTCCTGGCGCAGCTCGACCGATTCGATGCGCACCTCCAGGGTGTCGCCCGCTTCGGCGCCCTCGACCCAGATCGGCCCGGTCAGGATGTGCGGCCCGAGATGCGGCTTGCAGGCCTCCAGCACGGCCGCATGGTCGGGCAGCACGTTGGCGGCGCGCGCGGCCTCCTCCTTCGAGCCGCTGATCGAATCGATGGTGACGCGATCCCCGGAAGCCACCCGCAACACCGGCGGGATGGTCGCGCCGAAATGCCCCCAGTGGACGGTTTGCGGCGAAGGTGAAAGCCTGTGGTGGGTACTCATGGGGGTCGTTCCCGGGTTCTTTGCTGGATGCCCGCAGCATAGCCGCATTCGGCTTCCGCGGTCGGCGCGCGCCGACCGCGCTTCGTCCGTGGCGACGCGCCGAGCCCGCGCCCTTGCACCGGATGGCATGCCAGGGCCGCGCGATTGACAGGCCCGTCCCTTTCGTCTACTTTAACCGTCTGGTTACTTAGCGGTTTGCCAGCGTCGTCATACAACACACCCAAGGAGACATCCATGCAGCGTCGCACCTTTGCCAAGACCGTTGCCACCCTTGCCGTTGCCGCGTTCGTAGCCGCCCCGGCATGGGCGCAATGGAAGCCCACCAAGCCGATCAACCTGATCGTGCCCTGGGCCGCCGGCGGTTCCACCGACCAGGTGACCCGGGTGACCGCGGCGGAGATCGAAAAAGTGCTGGGCCAGAAGATCGTGGTGGTCAACCAGCCGGGCGCTTCGGGCTCGATCGGCACCAAGAACGCCTTCGATGCCCCGCGCGACGGCTACACCTGGGCGGCCGGCGCCGCGCAGGACCTCGGGGTCTATCAGGTACTGGGCATGCTCAACGCCAGCGTCAAGGACTGGCACCTGTTCCATAACGTGGCCAACGTCGCGGTGGTCGGGGTCAACCCGTCGACGCCTTACCAGAACATGACCCAGCTGCTCGATGCGATGAAGGCCAGGCCGGGCGAGATCAAGGTCGCCACCGCGGGGGTGACCTCGAGCGGGCATAACGCGATGGAAGCCATTGCGCGCGCCACCGGGATCAAGTATCGCCATGTCACCTACGACGGCGGCAATCCCGCCGTGGTGGCCACGGTGTCCGGCGAGACCGATGTCACCCCGCAGCTGGCGGTCGAGCAGGCCGAGATGATCCGCGGCAAGCGCATCCGCCCGCTGGCGACGGTGGGCGATCGCGCGCTCGAGATCGAGGGCTTCGGCGTCATCGAGCCGATCACGAAAACCATCCCTGGCTTCAAGTCGCCGCCCAACTATTTCGGCATCTTCATCCCGAAAGGCGTTCCGGCCGAAGTCGTCGCCACCATGGAGAAGATCTGGTCGTCCACCATCGCCAACAACGAGGCGCTGAAGAAATACGCGGCCAGCCGCGGCGCGCTGTTCGCACCCTCCTACGGCGAGGCCGCGCAGGCTGCGGCCTTCCCGGCGGTGCAGGCCAATGCCTGGCTGCTGCATTCGGGCGGCAAGACCAAGGTCAGCCCCGACACCGTCGGCATCCCCAAGCCCTGAGCCTCGTCCCGGCACGGACCGAGCGGGCGGCAGCAGCGGGTTCGGTCCGTTCCCGCCCTGGGGGCATCCGCACATGAGCATCGAAATCGACCCCGACGAGCCCTTGCCGCCGCGCCTGGACCTGTATTCAGGGCTGGCATGGACGGTGTTCGGGGCTGCGGTTCTGGCAGGCGCCTGGCGCATGGACCGGCTCGAACACCTGCAGATCAACAAATACGAGATACCGGGGCTGGTGCCAGGGCTGCTCGGCGCGGCTATCCTGGTCCTGGGGCTGGTCCTGGCACTGCGCGCGGTTGCGCGCGGCGGGCTCGCGTCGCCGCAGCGGTCCGCACGCGACGCATCGCAGTTCGGCGCCAGGGCGCAGGTGTTCGGGCTGACCCTGTTCTACGCCCTCGGCATGGTCGGCACCGGACTGCCGTTCTGGCTGGCCACCTTCGCTTTCGTCAGCGTCTTCATCCTCGTGTTCGACCGCGAGCGCCAGGCATCGCTCGGACGCGACGCCGCGCGCCGGCTGCTACTCGCCCTGACCTATGGCGCCGCCACCAGCGCGGTGGTGTGCCTGTCGTTCGAATACATCTTCCTGGTCAGGCTGCCCTGATGTTCCAGGGACTCATCGCCTTCTGGCATTCGCTCGGCTCGTTCCTGACCTTGGAGTCGATCTTCTACGTGCTGGCGTCCTCGCTGGTGGGCGTGGTGATCGGCGCCTTGCCGGGCCTGACAGCGACCATGGGCGTCGCGCTCATGACCACGCTCACCATCAAGCTGCCGTCGTCGCAGGCCCTCCTGATCCTCATCTGCACCTACGTGGGCGCGATCTACGGCGGCAGCCGCAGCGCCATCCTGCTCAACATTCCCGGCACGCCGGCTTCCGCCGCGAGCTGCCTCGACGGTTACGCGCTGGCGCGGCAGGGGCACGCCGGGCGCGCCATGGGCATCGCCACGACCGGCTCGGTCATGGGCACCCTGATCGGCATGTTCTTCCTCGCCTTGTTCACTCCGCTCCTGGGTGATCTTGCGCTCAAGTTCGGTGCCTACGAGTTCTTTTGGCTGGCGGTGTTCGGCGTGATCGTTTCGGCCACACTCACCGGCGGCGACCCGCTGAAGGGCTGGATCGCCGGCTTCGCGGGCCTGTTCATTGCGACCATCGGCCAGGACGGCATCCACGCCTACGAGCGCTTTTCCTTCGGAACCCGCGACCTGGCCGGCGGCTTCTCGCTGGTACCGGCGCTGGTAGGCGCATTCGGCTTCGCCGAGATCCTGGTGGCCATGCAGGAAAAGCGCCCGCCAGTGAAGATCAACCCGTTCGACACCGTGATTCCGAAGATCCGCGACGTGCTTCAGTACTGGCGCACCATCCTGCGCTCCGGGGTGATCGGCACCTTCATCGGCATCGTCCCGGGGGTGGGCGAAGATGTCGCCGCTTGGTCCTCCTACGCCGCGGCCAAGCGCGCCAGCAAGGAAAAGGCGAAGTTCGGCAAGGGATCCATCGAAGGCCTGATGGCGGCCGAAACCGGCGACAACGCCTGCGTGCCGGGCGCCATCATCCCGGTGCTGACCCTGCAGGTGCCGGGGTCCGCGCCGGCCGCGGTGCTGATGGCGGCGATGCTGATCCACGGCGTCAAGCCCGGCCCGATGATCATGGTCGAGTCGCCGCAATTCGTCTACGACGTCGTGGCCATGATGCTTCTGGCCACCATCGGCATCCTGATCTACGGCCTGACCCTGACCAAGTTCCTCATCATGGTGCTGCGCGTGCCGACCACCGTGATCGTGCCGATCATCTTCGTGCTGTGCGTGATCGGCACCTACGCGCTGGCGGGCCGGCTGTTCGACGTCTGGACGATGTTGCTGTTCGGCGTGCTCGGTTTCGTGCTGCGGCGCTTCCATTTCCCGGTCGCGCCGCTGGTGCTCGGCATCGTCCTAGGCGACCTGCTCGAGAAAAGCCTGCGCCGCGGGCTGGTGCTGTCGGACGGCGACCTTACTCCCTTTTTCACCCGTCCGATTTCGGCCGTGCTGTTCGGCATCATCGCGCTGGTGGTCCTGCTGCGTCTGCCCGCCATCAGCCGCCTGATCACCGGCAGGCGCGCGTGAAGCTCGCGCTTTGCAACGAGGTGCTGGCGCCGCGGCCGTTCGCCGAGCAGTGCCGCGTCGCCGCCGCGCTCGGCTACATGGGGCTGGAGGTGGCCCCGTACACCCTGTGCGATGACCCGTCTTCCATGACCGACGCCGAGGCGCGTGCGCTGGCGCGCGTCGCGGCGGACCACGGCATCGCCATCACCGGTTTGCACTGGCTGCTGGTCAGGCCCGGCGGCCTGTCGATCACGGCCGCCGACGCGGCGCTCCATGGGCGGACCGTCGCGTTCATGCGCCGGCTGTGCGACCTGTGCGCGGCGATGGGCGGCGCCTATCTGGTGCACGGCTCGCCCGGGCAGCGCCTGGTCGCGGAGGGCCAGACCAGGTCTGACGCGCTGGCGCGGGCCACCGAGGCTTTCGCAAGCGCCGGCGAGGCAGCCCGCGCGGCCGGGGTGGCCTACTGCATCGAGCCGCTTTCGGCCGACCAGACGCCGCTCGTCAACACCGTGGCGGAGGCGGCCGCCATCGTGCGGTCGCTGGGCAACCCGCACGTGCGCACCATGATCGACACCAGTTCGGCCGGGCTGGCCGAGGCCGAGCCGGTGGATGCCTTGATCCGCCGCTGGATGCCTTCCGGCCTGATCGCCCACGTGCAGGTGAACGACCGCAACCGGCGCGGCCCCGGACAGGGCGACATGCGCTTCGGGGGCATCCTGGCGGCACTGCTGGAGACCGGCTACGCCGGCGTGGTGGCGGCCGAGCCGTTCGACTACGTGCCCGACGGCATGGGTTCGGCAGCCTGGGCCGCGGGTTATCTGCGCGGCCTGCTCGAGCGCGCGCCCGCGGCCGCGCTCGCCGCGTCCGCCAGGCCAGCCGGTCAGGCGGTGAGGTAACCGTACAAGGCGCGCACGACACG
>CANGUJ010000251.1 GCA_947456845.1 Burkholderiales bacterium
TCCAGGCACGCGTCGACCAGATCGATGCCGGCGCCAAGCAACTGCTCAAGGTCGCCGCCGTGATCGGCAGGCGGGTGGCGCCGGCCGTGCTCGAGGCCGTGGCCGGCCGCCAGGCGGAATTCGCCGAGCGCGTGGCGCGCCTGGTCGACGCGCAGATGCTGCAGCGGGAATCGCAGCATGCGGATGGCGACCTGCTGTTCCGCCACCCGTTGCTGCACCAGGCGGTATACGACAGCCTGCTCGCCGGCCAGCGCCGCGAGTTGCATCAGACCGTCGGCATGGTGATGGAGCGGCTGTTCGAGGCGCGCATCGAGGAGCATTGCGCGCTGCTCGCGCATCACTTTTCGCTGGCCGAGGACGGGCCGCGTGCGCGCAAGTACCTGCTGCTGGCGGGCAAGCATGCCGGCAGGATCGCCGCCGACGCCGAGGCGCTGGCGCTCTACGAGAATGCGGTGCGGGCAGGGGCCTCGGCCGTCCAGGTGTCCGACCCGGTCAGCCGCGCCGAAATCGCCGCCAGCATGGCCGAGGCGCTGCACCGGCTCGGGCGCAACGACGCGGCGCTCGGCCATGCGCTTGAGGCTTCGGCGGCAATGGGTTTCGCTTTCCCAAGCGGCGCGCGCGAGATACGCCTGGCGATCGCGGCCAAGCTGGCCAGGCGTGTCGCAAGGCGCCTGTTCGGGCCGCCGCGCGCGCCGGCCGATGCCGCATACGATGTGGCGGCGCGCCTGCTAGAGGTGGTCGGCGTGATCGACTACTTCCTGGACCCCGCGCGCTTCGTTCTGGGCATCCTGACCCTGCTGGAAGAGGCCGAGAAGCGTCCGCGGTCGCGCGCCCTGGCGGTCGGCACTGCCGCCCTCGGGCTGATTTTCGACACCCTTGGGCAGCATCGCCTCGGCGCGATGATGCATCGCCGCGCCATGCGGGTGGCCGAGGCGCTGGGCGACGACCTCACGCTGGGCTATTGCAACCATCTCCTCGGCCTGCACCAGTACGGCAGCGGCCAGTGGGGCGCCGCGCTGTCCACCCTGACCATCGGCGCGGCGCAACTCGAGCGGGCGGGCCACCTGCGCTACCTGGCCTCGTGCCTGGGCGCGAGCTACTTCGTGCTGCGTTCGATGGGTGATCCGCGCTGGCTCGACCTGGCTGAGCGGCAGGGGCAGCTCGCCGCGGCCGCGAACGACGAGCATGCGATCGCCTGGGCGGTCAATGCCGCAGGCGTGGCGCACCTGTATCGCGGCGACCATGCGGCGGCGCGGCCGCTGTTCGAGAAGGCGAGCATCGCCTATGAAGCCATTCCCGATTATCGCTTCCTGTCCGGGGCCTGCGCGCGGCGGGCGTTGTGCCACGCGCTCGACGGCGAGGTCGATGCGGCGCTGGAGCTGCTCGCCCGCAGCCAGGCGCTGGTGCGGCGCCACCGCATCGGCGGCATATCGGCCACGGCCGCAGTGCTGGTGGGGGCGGAGGCCTGGCTCTGCGTGGCGAGCATGCTTCCACCCGGCGCGCGTCGCGAACGGGTGCTGCGGCAGGCGCGCCTGGCCTGCGCGCGAGCCACCCGGCATGGGCGGCAGGTGGGGGACGAGAGCGCCGCCGAGGCCTTGCGGCTGAGCGGGATTCTCGCTTGCATCGCAGGGAACAAGGGCGCCGCGGCGCGCCATTTCGATGCGGCCCTCAGGAGGGCGGGGGCGATGGGTGCACGCCACGTGCTGGCACGCACCCATCACGATATCGCCCTGCGCCTTGGCGAGCACCGCCATCTGCCGCTGGCGCGCGACCTTTTCGCGCAGGCCGGCGCGGCGCCGCTCAAGCCGGCCGGCGGGCCTTAGGCCCCCGCGCGGCAGCGCGCGATCCACTTCGCCGTCAGCTTTTCCTGCACGCCATTCTGCGTCAGGCGGTCGTTGAGCGCGGCGAAATCCACCCGGTCGAGGTCCTGGTCCTGGTTGAAGCACGAGAACACGTAGGTGGTCTCGCCGGTGACCGGGTCCTTCTGCGGCTGCAGGCACTGGGCGCAGATCTCCTTCATCATGCACTGCATGGGCGAGTTGATCGAGCCGATCGCCTCGTGCTTCGGCTTCATGTAGGGCTTGAGCACCTCATGCCGTGCGCGCGCCACCGCGCCCATCATGCGGTCCGAGCCGATGGCGATGATGCGGTCCGCGTCCGAAAGCGGGATCGCCGGTTCACCGAGCTTGCCGGAGGCATACGACTCGATGGCCTGCACGATGTTGCCGACGAAGGTTTTGTCCTGCGCTCGGGTCGGCGTGAAGCCGGGCACCTCGTCGCAGCACCACACCACCAGGTCGGCGGCGCGCTCGATCTCCTCGACCTTGTAGCGGTCGATGATCTTCTTGTAGCCGGCGAAGTACAGCACTTTGGAGCCGACGCTGCGGAACGCCTGGCCGATGGAGAACAGCACCGCATTGCCGAGGCCCCCGCCCACCAGCGCCACGGTTTCGCCGGGCACGATATGGGTGGGCGCGCCGGTCGGGCCCATCAGGATGACCGGCTCGCCCTGCTTGAGGAGGGCGCAGAGGTCGGAAGAGCCGCCCATTTCCAGCACGATGGTGGACACCAGTCCGGCATCACGGTCGACCCAGGCGCCGGTGAGCGCCAGGCCTTCCATCTGCAGCCGCGTGCCGTGCGAGAGTGCTGATAGCGATTCGAAATTCTGCAGGCGGTAGAACTGGCCGGGCTCGAAATGCCGCGCCGCGGCCGGTGCCTTGAGCACGATCTCCACGATCGTGGGCGTGAGGCGCCGCACCTCGTGCACGGTGGCACGCCATTCGCTGTTGAGCTTGTCCACCAGCGCCGCGCCGGCGATATCCGTGGCGGGGCGCTGCGCCAGCACGCGGGTGACGACCGGGTAGCCCTGCTTGGCCGAGCCCAGCGCCTTGACCACGTTGCCAAAGTACGAGGGATGCACGTCGCCGAAGTAGGACACGAAACGCCCGTCCGCCGCCTTCGAGAGCAGCACGTTGGCCACCTGTGGTTTGGAGATCGAGGCCTCCGGCTTGACCGGGTTGCCGGCCTCGTCGCAGGCGGCGAAGTACTTGCCCTCCACCTTGAACTGCGCGCGTTCGGTGTCGGTCCCTTCGCGCGAGAGAACGGTGTTGGGCTGGGTGCCGGCGGCAACGAACACGGTGTGGGCCGGCAGCCAGGCGTCGCCATCGGCTTCGAACTTGCCTTCGGCGTTCATGCGGCTGCGTGCGAAGGCCATGCCCTTGACGGCGCCATGGTTGTCGATGTCGATGCGCTTGGGCGTCAGGCATTCGGCAAAGCGGATGCCCTCCTGCAATGCCAGTTCGACTTCCTCGTGGTTCAGGGTGAAGGAGGGGCTGTCGACCATGCGCCGGCGGTAGGCGATGGTGGCGCCGCCCCAGCCCTGCAGCAGTTCGATGAAGCGCGGCTCGCGGCCTTCGCGTGTGGCCGCCTCGCGCTCGGCGCGGAGGGCCTGGCCATGGGCGATGAATTCTTCGGCGATCTCGCGCTCTTCCGGCCGCCAGTTGGCGCGCACGGTGTCAATGCCCTGCTCGGCCACCAGCACCTGGTGGCGCTCGAGGAATTTCTCGACCTGCACCTGGTAGTAGGCCAGCGATTCGGTGGCCGTGTCGATGGCCGTGAGGCCGCCGCCGATGATCACCACCGGCAGGCGCACCTGCATGTTGGCGATGGAGTCCGCCTTGGCCGCACCGGTCAGCTGCAGCGCCATCAGGAAGTCAGAGGCGGTGCGCACGCCGCGCGCGAAGCCGTTGGGGATGTCCAGCAGCGTGGGACGGCCCGCGCCGATGGCCAGCGCCACATGGTCGAAGCCGAGGTTCCATGCATCATCGAGCGTGACCGTGCCGCCAAAGCGCACGCCGCCGAACAGCGCGAACTCGGCGCGCCGCTCCAGCAACAGGCGGATCACCTTGAGGAAGTTCTTGTCCCAGCGCACCGTGATGCCGTACTCGGCCACGCCGCCGAAGCCGGCCATGGTGCGCTCGTCGAGGCTTTCCTTGAGGGTCTCGAAATCGCGGATCGGCTCGAAGGCGGCACGGCTGCCGTCCAGGCGCACCCCGGAGACGCTCTCGGGCAGCGGCTCGATCTTCAGGCCGTCGATGCCCACCACGGTGTGGCCGTCGTTCAACAGGTTGTGCGCAAGGCCGAAACCGGCGGGGCCCATGCCCGCCACCAGCACCTTGCGGCCGGTGGGCGCCGCCGGCAGCCAGCGCCGCAGGTTGAGCGGGTTCCAGCGGGTGAACAACGAATAGATCTCGAAACCCCAGGGCAGGGCCAGCACGTCCTTGAGGGTGCGGGTCTCGGCCTGCGGGATGTTGACCGGTTCCTGCTTCTGATAGATGCAGGACTTCATGCAGTCGTTGCAGATGCGGTGCCCGGTGGCGGCCGCCAGCGGGTTGTCCACCGTGATGATGGCCAGCGCGCCCACGGCGTGGCCGGCCACCTTGGCCATGTGGAACTCGCTGATCTTTTCTTCCAGCGGGCAGCCGGCCTGGCGCACGCCGAAGACAGTGCGCTTGAAGGCCACGCTGCCGTCGGCGGCTGGCTTTTCCTTCAGGCCGCGCGAGCAGGAATCCTTGCCCTGCTTGTGGCACCAGATGCAGTAGTTGGCCTGGTCCAGCGCGCCGGTGAGGTCGGTGCCCGGGTCGGTGAGCTTGAAGCCCTGGCGGCGGCGGATGTGCTCGGGCTTGATGGTGAAGGTGGTGGTGCCCTCGATGGCGTGCTTGTCGATGGCGTGGTCGATCACCGTGAGCGGGTCGATCTTCCTGGGGGCCTTGAACAGCACGCCGTGATGATGGCGGTGGCTTCCTGCCTCGCTTTGCAGGGCCCAGGCGGCATATTTCAGCGCCGTTTCCAGGCTGCCGGCGAAGGTGGCTTCCTCGGCGCTCCAGCGCGTGACGTGGCGGGCGAAGGCCAGCTCGAAGGCGGCGATGTCGGCGATGTCCGCGCCGATCAGGCCGCTGATCTCGGCGGTGAGCGCGGCGCTGTCGAAGGCGGCCGCGGCGGCGGCATCGAAGCCCTTGGCGGCCTTGCGCTGCACGAACTGGCGCTTGACCTCGAACACCGGCGCCAGCGCGTGATGCTGTTCGGCCAGGGCGCTGATTTCCGCGCCAATGCCGAACAGCTTGCCGATGAAGTCATCCACATGGGGCGTGACGCCCAGCAGCAGTTCCGATTCGACCTTGGGGTCGAGCTTGGCCGGGTCCTTGCGGGCTTCGGTCAGCTTGGTCCACAGTCCCATGTCGGATTGCGCCAGTTGGGCAAGGAAGGCGGCATCGACGCGTTCCAGTCCGGCACGGTCGTAGAGGTCGGAAAAGCGCAGGTCGAAGGCGAGGTTCAGCATGGGTTATGCGTCCGTGTAAAAAAAAAGGCCGCTGGTGCGGCCCTTTGGCTCCGGGGAGGCGGCGGGCTTCAGCCTCGGTCCAGGAATTGCAGCTTGTCCGTCTTGTCTTTCCAGTCGTCGGCATCGGGCATCGGCACCTTGGTCTTGGTGATCGACGCCCAGGTCTTGGCCAGTTCGGCATTGAGGTCGGTGAACTGTTTCTGCCCGTCCGGCACGTCTTCCTCGGCGTAAATCGCGTTGACCGGGCATTCAGGGATGCAGACAGCGCAATCGATGCACTCGTCCGGGTCGATCACCAGCATGTTCGGCCCTTCGCGGAAGCAATCGACCGGGCATACGTCCACACAGTCGGTGTACTTGCACTTGATGCAGGATTCGGTCACTACGTGGGTCATGGATTCAAATTCCTTGGCGCAGGCCAGCCCACAGGATAAACGTGGCGCCGGGTGAGTCAAGCCGCCGATGCTTATAGGCGGACTAAACAGTTATGGTTGAACGATGAACGTCGTGCGGTGTGGAAGGTGCGATGGGCAATGGTAACAGCGGTCCCGAGCAGCGATTCAAGACCACAGCCGGTGGAAACCGATGATCAGCCGGCAGTTCCCTTTCACCTTGCGAATTTTAGCCGAATCCGCGCGCCTTGGGCAGAACGGGGTGCGCGAACGGGATGCGCGTTTCCGCGCATCGTGGGCAGTGCCGGGAGCTTGCGGGGCGCATTTCGCCGGCTCCCGCAGTCCCGGCTCCGGAAGAACCGGCGCGCCGCCGGGTCAGCGCTGTGCGCCGATGCGCGCCGCCAGAATCAACCCGACCGCGAGCGCGGCGACGAAGACCAGCGCATAAGGCGTACCGGTGGCCGCAAACACCAGCGCAGGCCCCGGGCACAGGCCCGCCA
>CANGUJ010000252.1 GCA_947456845.1 Burkholderiales bacterium
CGGCCATGCGCCCCGGCATTTCGTCCATCGGCGCGATGCAGGCATCATCCACAAGGGCGGCGAGTGCGCGCAACCCGGTTGCTGCAGACGAAGTACTCGACAGTGACATACAGACCCCCGTACGTTGCGCGAGGTTGGGAGTGGAACAGCCCGTATCGTAGCGGCCGGGACCGGAAAAAGGCTTGCGTTTTTGCTATTGTTATCGTCCTTTTTTGGTATTTTTTTCTAAGAAAATGTCTTTCGATAAAATAGATTTGCTTATCCTTGCTCTCCTGCAGGAGGATGCAGCCATGCCGGTCGCGGCCATCGCCGACCGGGTGGGGCTGTCCGGCACGCCCTGCTGGCGTCGCATCCAGCGCCTGGAGGCCGAAGGCGTCATACGCAAGCGCGTCGCCCTGCTGGACGCCGGCATGCTCAACGTCGGTGTCACCGTCTTCGTGGCCGTCAAGACCAGCCGCCACAACCAGGACTGGTTCGAGAAGTTCCACGCCGCGGTCATGAAGTTGCCGGAAGTCGTGGAGTTCTACCGGATGAGCGGCGAGATGGACTATCTGCTGCGCGTGGTGGTGCCGGACATCGCCGGATATGACGCCGTCTACAAGAAGCTGATCCGCACCGCCGACCTGTTCGACGTGACGTCCAGTTTCGCGATGGAGCAGATCAAGTACACCACCGCGCTCCCGCTGGACGCCGCAAGCGGTGGCCGCGCAGCCCGCTCGACGGGCTGACACCGGACCGCGCCGCGCACGGCCGGCCCGGGCGCGAGCTGCCAGCGGGCCGCTGCGGTCGAGGTCGTGATTTCAGGCGGGCTGGCCGGCAAACAGCTTGTCATAGGCCGCAAGCAAGGTCTGGTGCATGGCGCTACCCTGCATGTCGGCGCCCAGGGTTTCGAGGCCGAAGAACCGCTCGCTGCCATTGAGCAGCGCCTCCGCCTGGCGCAGGGTCTGCCGGCCGTAAAGCAGCGCCAGCGAAGCGCGGAAGGCTTCGACGTCGTCAAGATTGAGCAGGGTTTCGACGCAACGATAGACCAGACGGCGCGCAGGATTCATCTGGTGATAGTGGTGAATCCAGTCGCAGCCTTCGCGGATGGCCTCGCGGTCACCGATTGCCAGCGCCAGCAGGGTCTTGAGTTCGCCGACGCGCAGTTCCTTCCATGCGCTACCCAGCGGAACGGCAAGCCCGAGAATTTCCCAGAGAGGCCGCTCGTCCGACAGATTGAGCGTCTGCAACTCGCCCAGGAGTTCGTCGCATTCGTCATCGCTCAGGTCGGGCAGACGCACCATCGCCGGGCGAATGCGGTTGCCTATGCTGTTGTTTTCCCATTCGAGGTCTTCCACCGGGTAGATTTCCGACATGCCGGGTACGAGGATGCGGCAGCTGTAGGCGCCCTGCTCGGCGAAATCCGCCACATAGATGTCCTTGCCCTCCGCCTCGATGGCGTTGCAAAGCCAGGCATAGTCCTCCGCGGTGGTGGTGCCGAAGTTCCAGTCGCAGAACGGGAAGTCCGGCTTGTCGCCCATGAAGTTCCAGCTGATCACGCCGCTCGAATCGACAAAATGGATCTCCAGGTTCGAAGGCAGGTTGATCTCGTCCATGTCGAAACCCGGCTCGGGAAAGCCCTCTAGCGATTCGAGGGCCCGGCCTTGCAGGAGTTCGGTCAACGCACGCTCGAGCGCGACTTCAAAGCGCGGATGCGCGCCGAAACTGGCGAAGCACCCCTGATCCTTGGGGTGCAGCAAGGTGACATTCATGACCGGATAGCGGCCACCCAACGACGCATCGCGCACGAGAATTCCGAATCCCGCATCCCGCAATCCCTTGATGCCGGCGGCAATGCCCGGATAACGGGCAATCACCGATTCCGGCACTTCAGGCAGGCAGAGCCCTTCGCTGATGATGCGGTTCTTGATGTGGCGCGCGAAGATCTCGGACATCGCCTGGCTGCGCGCCTCCATCATGGTATTGCCGGCCGCCATGCCGTTGCTGACGTAGAGGTTGCCGATGATGTTGACCGGGAACCAGGTGATCGCGCCATCGGACAGGCGCGTGTAGGGCAGTGTGCAGATGCCGCGCGCGACGTTGCCGGAGTTGAGGTCGACCAGTACCTCGCCGTCGATCTCGCCTTCCGGGTTGTAGAAGGCGTGCAGCCGGGGATTGAGCATCTCCGCGGGCCATGTACCGTCCTCCGCGGGCGCGAACCAGCGCTCCTGCGGGTAGTGGACGAATGGCCGGTTGGCCCGGGTCTCTCCGAGATAGAAGTGGGTCCAGAAGTAATGCGTCCCGAGTCTTTCCGCAAATTCGCCCAGGGCGCTGGCGCGCGCGGCCAGTTGCGTGCCCCCCTTGCCATTGGCGAACAGCATCGGGCACGCACGATCGCGCACATGCACCGACCAGATCGCCTCCACCGGATTGAGCCAGGACGATTCGTCGAGCTCGAATCCGCGCGCGGCCAGTTTCGCCTGCAGGGTGGCAATGGTCGATTCGAGCGAGGCGTCCTTGCTCGGAATGAAGGTTTCTTTGTGCATCATGGGGGGCTCGCTTCTGACAAGGGCGGAAAGGTCGCGATGCGCTCCGCGTCATCGGCCCTGACACCGGCCTTCGCGGTCGTTGGCATCAGGAAAAAGGCAGCGAGCAAAAAGCGGGGTGGCCGGGCGGGTGGGCCGCACGGCGCGGCCGGCGTCCAGGCCCGACGGACAATGGGCGGGACCAAGCAACGCACGGCGGCGCGCGTGATTCTACGATCGAAACGCGCGGCCGGCGCCCCGCTGCATGCGGCCTGTCCCGGGAGCGCGGCGGTTTGCCCGACCCGCGGTCGGACCGGTCATTCGCCCTTGGTGCCGGAATCGCGGATCAGCTTGCCCCATTTCTGGATCTCGGATTCGACATAGCGGGTGAACACCTCCGGCGCGGCCACCAGCAATTCGGCACCGTCGGCCGCGAGCCGCTCCGCGAAGTCCGGCTGCTGCGCCACCTTGACGATCTCGGCGTTCAGGCGCGCGATCGCGCGGGCGGGGGTGCCGGCCGGGGCGGAGACGCCCAGCCAGGAGGCGATTTCATATCCCTTCACACCGGCCTCGGCGATGGTGGGAATCTCGGGCAGCGTCTTCAGGCGCCGCTGGCTGGAGACACCGAGCGCGCGCAGCTTGCCGGCCTTGACGTGCGGTGCGGCGGCCGAAACGCCGGCGAACATCAGGTTGACCTGCCCGCCCACCACATCCAGCAACGCCGGACCTGTCCCCTTGTAGGGAACATGCACCAGATTGACCCCGGCCATGGCCTTGAACAATTCGCCCGCCAGGTGGGCGCCGCCGCCGCTGCCCGCGGAGGCGAAATTGAGGACGCCGGGACGCGCCTTGGCATCGGCCAAGAGTTCGCCCACCGTCCGGGCGGCGACCGAGGGATGCACCACCAGCATCAGCGGATACGAGGCGACGTTGCTGACATGCGCGAAATCGCGCATCACGTCGTAGGCGAGCTTCGGATAAAGGGTCGCGTTGGCCGCGTGGCTCGACGTCATCATGAAGAGGGTATGGCCGTCGGGCGGAGACTTGGCCGCCAGTTCCGCGCCGATGTTGCCGTTGGCCCCGCCGCGGTTGTCCACCAGCACCTGCTGTCCCAGGCCGTCGCCGAGTTTCTGGGCCAGGCTGCGGGCCAGAATGTCCGCCGGCCCGCCGGGCGGATAACTGACGATGAACCTGATCGGGCGGACCGGGTAGTCCTGCGCCTGTGCCGCGCCGCAGAGCGCCGCGAAGACGTGAACGACCAGCGCCGCCAACATCCTGAAGCAATGCATGCCGTTCTCCTCAGTCGAGTGAAGGGGGGGTTTCGGTCAACGCCCTGGTCACCTGCTCCGCCAGGCTGGTGACGGCCAGGTTGAAATAGTGCTTGCCCGCCGCCGCCGTCGCGGTGCTCGGATCGCCCTGATGCCCGTCGCGCGACACGGCCGCATGCGGGTAGTGGAAGAAAGGCCGTACGCCGTGTCCGACCATCCGGTAGGTCTTCGACATGTCGACCAGATCGGGGCGAAGGTGCAGCATCAGCGAGGTTTCGGCCACGTTGGCATGGCAACGCCCGAAACTCTCGTCGGTCGAAAACCAGGTGCGCAATTCGGCATTGATCTCCCACCAGCTCATGGCGCGCATGCGCATGTCGGGGTACCGGGCGCCGCAGTTGGCAATCGCGTTCTGCAGGGGGAATTGGTTCGGCAGATTGCCGTTGACGAACAGCACGCGCCTGAAACCCTCCGCATGCATCCATTCGCACATCTCCTCGATGACCTTCTGGAAGGTCTCGGGCCTGAGCGAATAGGTGCCGGGGAAACCGCGGTGGTTGGACGAGTGGCCGTAGGGAATGGCCGGAAGGACCGGCACGCCGGTCAGCGCGGATACGCCCCGGGCGATTTCCTGGGCGAGCAGGAAATCCACGTTGAGGGGCAGGTGCAGGCTGTGCTGCTCCACCGCGCCCACCGGCAGCATGACCATTTCCATGCCGCGGGCGATCAGGCTCTTGACCTGGGGGTGGCTGAGTTCGTCCAGCAGAAGGGGTTTGGCGGTCATTGCTTTTCCGATCGGGTGGTTGATGAGGAATCAGGCGCACTCGCGGCCTGGTCCGGCCGCTGCGGGCCTCCGGGGCTGCCGCGCGCGATGAACGCCGCCATCAGCCGCGCGATCGCCACCCCTTCATGCTCGTGGCGGATGCTCTCGAGGCCGGCGGCGAACTTTTCCTCACCGAGCTTTTCTCGGCGCATGTTGATCAGGTTGCCGAGGATGGTGACATCCATTTCCGGGTGCGGTTGCAGGCTCAGCACATGGTCGTCCACCGCAAAGGCCGCCACCGGACAGGTGTCGTTGCTGGCCAGCAGGCGCGCCCCCGGCGGCACGTCTAGGACCTGATCCTGGTGGGTGGCCAGCAGATGGAACGTGACGCTGCCGTGCGCCGCCGCGTACGCCGGCTCATGCCAGCGGTACTGCATCCGCCCCATGTTCCAGCCCTGCGGCGCACGGCCGACCGGAGCACCCAGGCAATACCCGAGGATCTGGTGCCCGAAGCAGATGCCGACCAGCTTCTTGCGCCGCGCCAGCAGAGCATCGACGCGTTCACGCAGTTCCACCACCCAGGGCTCGGCGGAAAACGCATCCGCCCGGCTGCCGGTGAGGACCACGGCGGCATAGGGCTCGAACGATTCCGGATATTCCCCGTGGACGGTATTGAAGACATCGAAGGACCAATGCTCCGCGCCCGCCTTGCGGAACAGGTTCACGAACAGATCGGCGATGCGGCTGATGTGCGGCGCGGTGCGGCTGTCGAAGGAGTCGTTTTCGAGGATGCAGACATGCATGACGGCGGCGGGAATGAGGATTTTTCGGCCGGTGCCTCCCCGGCCCGGATTCCGCCGGGCGGCGCGGTTGGCAGACGGTCAGAGCACCGTATTGTCGCAGCAAGCCGGGCACCATCTCGCGACAGCCCGGGAACCGGCCATGCCCGGCGGATCCCGGCGGGCACGTATGTTGCGGCGCGGCCGCAAGGGAACCTGGAGCGACGTACGCGATGTGCGCGATGAGTGCGCCGGGCAGGTATGGTCGTGCAGTCCTCAGCCCGGCCTCCAGATTCCGCTCCGCGCGCCGAAAACCCTGGAGAACGCCCGAGCCGGGCACGGCCACGGGCTCCCCGGGCAGACGCCCGGATTCATGCGCCGGCTTCCGGCACGGCGCATCATGCCCACATGCCGGCGGCACGCTCAGCCCAGACAGTCCGACCCATGCCTCCACGCACCCAACCCGACCGCGCGCGACGCGCCCCCCTTGCGAACCCGGTCAGGCGCAGGTTTGTCCATGCGGCATGCATTGCCCTTGCCGCTACTGGCACCTCGGCGCCGATGGCCCAGTCGCGCCCATGGCCGCCGCGCGTCGCATTCAGTCTCGGCATGCTTGCCTACCTTGTCGAGGTAAGGATACTGTCCGAAGACCAGATGGCCGTCTTCGCAGCCATCGGCAGACGCTGGTCACAGGCCGGCTCACCTTCGACCAGCCTGTTCAACACGGGATATGAGAACGCGCGCGCCAGCACCAATCACGGACGCGACCGGCTCGCGGCGGAAAGGCTCGGCCAAGCCCAGATGCACGAACTTCTTCATGAACTAGCCGGGGGCGGACTCCTCAACGAGGCGGAGTTCCGGGCGATGTACGAACGGTCCCGACCCAAGGGGCCGGGCCCCGAAG
>CANGUJ010000253.1 GCA_947456845.1 Burkholderiales bacterium
CAGTACCCCGGCATGGGCATCGGCCTGGCCACCGCCCGCAAAATCATCGAACGCCACGGCGGCCGCCTCTGGGCCGACGCCTCCCCCGGCCACGGCGCCTCGTTCTTCTTCACCCTGCGATGACCCGGATTCCGCCACCGCCGGGTCGGCTCGAGCCATGACCCGCGTCGCCACCGGCCAGCGCGCCGGCATGGGAGCGGCGAGCTATGCCCGCCTGGTGTTCGCCTTCATGGCCCTGTTCATCCTGGCCACGGTTGCCGGGCTGTTCTACGCGCGCGTCCAGGAACGCGCCAGCCTGCTGGCGCTGCAGACGCAGCGGGTGCAGGGCGAGGCGCTGGTGTTCGAGGACCATGCCTCGCGCACCCTGCAGCTGATCGAAAACACCCTACTGGCGCTGCGCGGCAGCATCGACGAGCCGCTGCAGCAGATGCCGCGCGCGCGGCTCGAGGCCGTGCTCGACCGCCTGCTCGTCAACCAGCCGGCGATTCGCTCGATCTCGGTGATGACGGCCGTCGACGGCATCCGCGCCAGCACCAATTCCCGCAACGTGGGCCAGCGGGTCGATCTCGCCAACATGCTGCCGCCGGACCCGCAGACGGGCGACCGTTCGGCCCTGCGCATCGGCCCGGCCTGGGAGGGCCGCGATATCGATGACGGCCAATTGGCGACCGGCCGTGCACCGCAAGGACGCCCGCCGCCGCGATTCATTCCGCTGGCGATGCGCCTGGGCCCGTCCATCGATCCGGTATGGGTGGTCGCGACCCTCAATCCGGACTACCTGGCCAGCCGCAACAACCGCACGGGCGACGGCGCGGCCGAGCAATACCTGATGGCACGCCTCGACGGGGCGGTGCTCCTCGCCAGCGATGAACGCCGGATCGGCAGCACACTGCCGCCGACGGGGCGCCCGGGGAGCTCGCGGGCCGAGAACATCGGCCTTGACCTGGATGACGGCATCACCGCGCTCCGGTCTTCGGACCGCCACCCGTTTTTCGTCTGGATCCGCTTCGACAGCCAGGCCGTTCTCGCCGCCTGGCGGATGCGCACGATGCTGCTCGTCAGTATCGCGGCGTTCGTTCTCGCCACGACCGTCGGCGTGACGCTTCTGCTGCTGCGACGCATCCGCGCCGACGAGATCGCCGAACGCGAGCAACAGGACACCATCCGCCTGCTCTCGGAGGCGATGGAACAGAATCCCAACGGCATCCTGATCATCAACGCCGCCGGGCTCGTGGAGTACTGCAACGCGCGCTTCTGCGTCCAGTCCGGCTACGCCGAGGCCGAAACCATCGGAGAGCGGATCGAGGCCATGGACCACGAGCGCATGCTCGAGGACGCCGGCGCGCGCAACCGCGAACTCCGCGACGCCTTGAAAACGAGCGCCTTCCAGACCAGCCTGGTGGTGATGCGGCATCGCAATGGCGAGCGCTACTCGGTCAATGTCACGCTCGCGCCGCTGCGCGACGCGGCCGGACGCGTCACCCACCATCTGCGCATCGAGCACGACATCAGCGAGCAGATCAAGGTGTTCGCGGAGCTCAATGCGGGGCTGGAGAAGCGGGTGGCGGAGCGCACCCACGCGCTGCGCCTGGCCAACCAGGAACTCGAGAGCTACTCCTACTCCGTCGCCCACGACCTGCGCACCCCCCTGCGCATGATCGTCGGCTTCTCCCAGATCCTGCGCATGCGCTACGGCGATGCCCTCGACGCCGAATTCCGCCGCATGCAGGAGGACGTCACCCGCGCCGGCAAGAACATGGGCGCCCTGATCGACGAACTCCTCGCCATGGCCCGCGTCGGACAGGGTCCCGTCGAGCGCGCCGACACCGACCTCTCCGCCCTTGCACAGCAGGTATTCGACCAGCTCCCCGCCCCCGTCGACAAGCCGCGCGCCGCCTTCACCGTCGCCCCCGGCCTCACCGCCCAGGCCGACGCCACCCTGATCCGCGCCGTGCTCTTCAACCTGCTCTCCAACGCCGTCAAGTACAGCGCCCAGAACCCCGAGCCGCGCATCGAGTTCGGCGCCACCGGCGAGGGCGACGAGCGCACCTACTTCGTCCGCGACAACGGCATCGGCTTCGACATGGCCGCCGCCGACAAGCTGTTCCAGCCCTTCCAGCGCCTGCATGCCGGCTCCCAGTACCCCGGCATGGGCATCGGCCTGGCCACCGCCCGCAAAATCATCGAACGCCACGGCGGCCGCCTCTGGGCCGACGCCTCCCCCGGCCACGGCGCCTCGTTCTTCTTCACCCTGCGCGGGGAGGCGCAGGATTCAGGCGCGAGCGCCGGCGCCTGTTAGACTGCTCAGCGCTTCCGATATCGGCGTACGGTTCCCGATACGGCGGGCGCATCCGCAGCCAACCCCGCAGCACCAGTCAGGATGTGCCCCCGTGAATGACAAGATCGAAACGCTCGCCACCAGCCTGTTCATCAGCATCGTCGGCACCGGCTACTCCGACAGCGTGATCCGCAGCGACCTGACCCGACCCAAGGGGCCGGGCCTCTACGCCGCCCTGGCGATCGACCTGGCCACCGCGTTCTGCGCCGCCGTCGAAAAGAAAAAGGTCGAGGACGCCGGCGTCCAGGCTGCCTGATGCCCCCGGCCGGGGCCGGGGGCATCAGCCAGGCGAATCGTCACCCTCGAGCGACATGCCGGCCACGGCTTCGAGCGCGTCGCGGCCGCCCTGCATGAATTGGCTGAAGCTCAACTTGGTCATCACCTTGTCGCGGGTGACCAACGACCAGGCGACCGTGCACGACACCTCGACGATGCGCGCCTGCGCCCCGCGGCGCGGCGCCGACAGCATGATCACCAGGCGCACCTTGGCGCCGCGGCCCATCAGGCTCTCCGACTCGAACACCACCCCGCCGGGTTCGATCTCGCGGACGCGCCCGCGCCGGCCGCTGCCTGGTGGCGCATCGGGCGGGAGCGCCACCGCCCGCCAGCCGACCAGCAAGCGCTCGCCAGCGGACTTTCTCTTGGGCGGGTCCATGGGCTGTGTCAGGCGCCGGCAGGCGGACGCTGCTACTGTTTTTCGATCTTGCGCGCCTCGACCAGGCGCCTCCACTTGCCGATCTCGGCTTCCACATAGGTGCGCATCTCCTCGGGCGTGCCGCCGCGCGCCTCGCCGCCCAGGTCGGCAAAGCGCTTTTTCGTGTCGGGATCGTTGAGCGCCTTGCGCACCTCCGCGTTGATGCGGTCGACCAGGGGGCGCGGCATGCCCGGCGGGCCGCCGATGCCGAGAAAGGATGTCATCTCGAATCCCGGCAGGAACTGTGACATGGGCGGCACCTCCGGCAGGAAGGTCGAACGTTCCCGCGAGGTGACCGCCAGCGCCCTGAGCTTGCCGGCCTTGACCTGCGGCAGCGCCACCGTCATGGTCTCGAACATGGCGTCGATGCGGCCGGCCATGATCTCGTTGATCGGCCCGGTACCGCCGCGGAATGGCACATGCAGGGCGTCCGCGCCGGCGAGCGAATTGAACAGCTCGACCGACAGGTGATGGATCGAGCCGATGCCGGCGGACGCGAACGACAGCTTGCCGGGCGCCGCGCGCGCGGCGCGGATGAAGTCCTCGGCATTCTGCTGCGGCGCCGTCGGACTGACGACGAACACGAACGGATAGAAGGTCAGCGTGGAAATGAAGGTGAAACCACTGATCGGGTCGTAGGGCAGGCTCTTGAGCATCGCGGCCTGGGTGGGATAGCCGCCGGTGATGATGAGCAGGGTGTAGCCGTCGGGGGCCGACTTGTTGACGAATTCGTTGGCGGGGACGCCGCCGGCGCCGGTGCGCGGTTCGACCACCACTTCCTGTCCCAGCAGCGGCGATATCTTCTGCGCGATCAGGCGGGCGACGATGTCGGAGCTGCCGCCGGCGGCGAAGCCGTTGACCAGCCGGATCGGCCGGTTCGGATAGGCCTGCGCGTGCGCAACGGCGGCGGCCAGGAGGAGGAGTGCGGCGGTTGCGGCTTTGCGGATCATCTTCATGGGGCCTCTGGTTGCCGGCTTCACACGGGAACCCGGGTGACGTCGTAGGTGAACAGCCATTCGTAGCGCTCGGCGACGCGCGCTTCGTTCCATTCGCGGTCCACATAGGCGCGCGCGCCTGCGGCGTCGGCAAGTTCGGGATTGTGAAAGCGCCTGGTGTTGGCGGCCGCGCCTTCTACCATGCGGGTGGTGCGCTCGCGCCGCGCGGCTTCATAGCGTTCCAGCGCCATGGCCACGTCGCCATGCGCGGCCAGCGCGCGGGCCAGGATGAAGCCGTCCTCGATGGCCATCACCGCGCCCTGCGCGAGAAAGGGCAGGGTCGAGTGGCAGGCGTCGCCCAGCAGGCTGACGCGGCCGACGCTCCAGCGCGGCAGGGGCGGTCGATGCATCAGGGCCCACTTGTGCGGCACGTCGATGGCGCGGATCATCAGCTGGATATCCTCGTGCCAGCCGGCGAAGTCGGCGGCGCATTCGTCGGCGCTGCCGGCCACGCTCCAGGACTCGACCCGCCAGTCGGCGCGTTCGCGCACCCCGGCGAAGTTCATCAGCCGGCCGCCGCGCAGCGGATAGTGGACGATATGCCCGCCCGGACCCACCCAATTGGTGCCGACCATGCGGCGCATGCGCCCGGGCAGGCGCTCCATGGGGATGACGCCGCGCCATGCCATCAGGCCGGTGAACTCGGGCCTGTCCTTGCCGAACAGGCCCTGGCGGATCGCCGAGTGCACGCCGTCGGCGCCGATGAGCGCGTCGCCATGCGCGGGCCCTCCGGCGGCCTCCAGGTGCAGGGTGACGCCGTCGGCATGCTGCGCAAAGCCGCTGCAGCGCGCGCCCAGATGGATGGCATCCGCCTTGATCGCGCGCACGCCGGCCGCCAGCACCGCGAGCAGGTCGGGCCGGTAGACGGTGAAGTAGGGATAGCCGTAGCGCTCGACCGACACCGCACCCAGATCGAACAGTTTCCAGGTGTCCCCGGTGCTCCACAGGCGCACTTCCTTGCCGGTGGCCTCGCACGCCAGCCGCGCGAGGGCCTCGCCCAGGCCGAGCGCGTAGAGCGCGCGATTGCCGTTGGCCGAGAGCTGCAGGCCGGCCCCGACCTCCCTGAGTTCGGCCGCCTGCTCGTAGACCTCGACATCGAAGCCCTGCTTCAGCAAGGCCAGCGCCGCGGCCAGGCCGCCGATGCCGGCCCCGACCACCAGAATGCGCTTGCCCATGCTCAATCGACCCTGGCGCCGGAGGCCTGCACGGTCTTGTCCCAGCGCACGATCTCGCTGTCGATGAAGCGGGCGAATTCCGCCGGGCTGCTGGCGGCCGGCGCCAGGCCGAACCTGGTGAGCGTGTCGCGCGCCTCCGCATCCGACAGCGCCCGGCGCAGGGCGCCGTTGAGCGCGTTGACCACCTCGACCGGCGTGCCGGCCGGCGCCACCAGGCCGCTCCAGAAACTGACCTGGAAGGCCGGCAGCCCGGCCTCGGCCACCGTGGGCACGTCCGGCAGGGACGCGTCGCGCGCCGCGCCGGTCAGCGCCAGGGCGCGCAGGCGCCCGGACCTGATCTGCGGCGCGAGGGTGACGATGCCTTCGAAAATGACCTGCACCTCGCCGCTGGCCGCCGCCTGCAGCGCCGGGCCGCCGCCCTTGTAGGGCACATGGGTGAGCTGCGTGCCGGACAGGCTCTTGAACAGTTCCGCGGCAAGGTGCGGCGGGGTGGCGTTGCCGGCCGAGCCGTAGTTGAGCGCGCCCGGCCTGTCCTTCGCCAGGGCGATCAACTGCGCCAGGGTCTGCGCCGGCAGGCCGGCATTGACCGCCACCAGCAGCGGGCCGCTGGACACCAGGCTGATCGGCGCGAAGGACTTGCGCGGGTCGTAGCCCAGCTTGCGGTAGAGGCTGGGCGCCATGGCCAGCGTGCTGGTGCTGCCGTAGAGCAGGGTGTACCCGTCGGGGCCGGCCTGCGCGACCGCCTCGGAGCCGACGGTGCCGCCGGCGCCGGCACGGTTCTCGACGACGAACTGCTGGTTGAAGGCTTCGCTAAGCTTGGCGGCGACAAAACGGCCGACCACATCGGTGGGCCCGCCGGGCGGGAAAGGCACGACGATTTTCACCGGCTTGGCGGGATAGGCCTGCGCCGCCGCACCCGTCGCGACGGGTGCGGCGGCGCAGGCCTATCCCGCCAAGCCGGTGAAAATCGTCGTGCCTTTCCCGCCCGGCGG
>CANGUJ010000254.1 GCA_947456845.1 Burkholderiales bacterium
GCCAGAATGCCGATGATCGCCACCACGATCATCAGTTCGATCAGGGTAAAACCTTTTTGCAATTGGGTCTTGGTCACTTGAAACTCCTCCTGGCAATGATACATGGTCAACATCCAAAACTACCCCCAGGGTGAAGCAAGAAAAGCGCCACTGATGAAATCAAGGTTTTCCCTAGGAGCGCCTGCCTCAAACGGCGCGTGAGATGCCAATTCCAAGCAACCGCGTGACAAAATTTGTCACTTTCGGCCGTTTTGTGGCACAAGCCACGCCACTGTGGCGGGCCAGCCTGAATACCGCCCGCAAAGCACTGGCAAGCGTGCGAAACGCCTCAACCCGGCGGGCATGAAGGTTCAGTGGCAACGCGCCGCTCGGCCAGGCCCGCGAGCCTGCGCCGGACGCTCGCCATGACGCTACCCCAATCCCCGGGTTCAGGCTGGCGGAAGATTTGCATCGATGCGTACCATGGCGTGTCCGGCCTCTCCAGCATCCACCGCCAGCAGGTGTCGAAACGGTTGAGCAGCCAGACCGGCTTGCCCAGCGCGCCGGCCAGATGCGCAACCGACGTATCGACCGAGATCACCAGGTCCAGGTTGCAGACCAGGGCCGCGGTGTCGGCGAAGTCCGCCAGTTCGCTCGTGAAGTCGGCGATCTGCAGTCCGGTCCCGTCGCAAGCGCGCAAGTCGGCCAATTGCGCCACAGCCTCCGGCCCCTTTTGCAGGCTGTAGAGCCTGACATCGGGCAGATTGAGGGCGGCCAGATAGCGCGCAGGCATGTTGCGCCGCTCGTTTAATTCCCATGTGACCGGCTGATGCGGCCTGAGACCACCGCTCCACACCACGCCCACGCGCAGTCCCGGATCGGTGCCCAGCCGAGCGCCCCAGGCCGCCACCTTGCGCGGGTCGGCGCTGAGGTAGCCGCCCGGAAAGGGGATGTCCCCCGGTCCGGTCTCGAGCGCCAGGGGCAGGCTCATCAGCGGGCAATGGAAGTCGAAGTGCGGCAGATCTTCGCCCTGCACCCACACCCGGTCCACGCCTGCGAGCCCGGTGAGCAGCGCGCGCAACGGCGCCTGCACCTCGAGCAACACCCGCGCGCCCAGGGCTTGCACCTGCGCGGCAAAACGGCAGAACTGCAGCGTATCCCCGAACCCCTGTTCCGCATGCAGCAGGATGGTTCTTCCGGCCAACGGCGCGTCGCCCAGCCAGAGCGGTTGCCGATGGGGGGCGCGGCGCATTCCGGCCACCGCCTCCCAGCGCCATTCGTACTTGCGCCATCCGCGCGCGAAATCGCCCAGGCGCAGCAGGCACAAGCTCTGGTTCCAGTGCGCCATGGCGTTGCCCGGGTCAAGGGCGAGCGCCCGGTCGTAACTCGCAATGGCGCCCGGCCAGTCGCCCAGATCGCCCAGCATGTTGCCGCGGTTGTACCAGGCCGCGACATAGCCGGGCTGCAGGGCGAGCGCGCGATCCAGGGTTTTCAACGCCGCCGCGAAATCGCGCATTTCTCCCAGCACGACCGCCTGGTTGTTGAGCGCATCGGCATAGCCGGGGCGCAGGGACAAGGCGCGCTGCAGGCTTTGCAGGGCCTGCTCGAAGCGGCGCAGTTCGCCAAGCACGACCCCGCGATTGTTCCATGCCTGCACATCCGCCGGATCGAGCGCCAGCGCGGCGGTGTAACTGGCCGCCGCTTCCTCGAAACGGGTCATGCCCTGCAAGACGACGCCGCGATTGAAGTGGGCGTCGGCATGGTCGGGCCGTGCGCGAATCGCCCGGTCGAGGCTCGCCAGCGCCTCGTCGACGCGGCCGAGCGCCATCAGCGCCCCCCCGCGCTTGGATAAAGCGTCCGCGTGATCCGGCGCAAGCGCGAGCGCACGGTCGAATTCGTCCAATGCCTCCGTGTGCCGGCCCCGGGCCAGGCACTCGAGTCCGCGCGCAAACGCGCCAGCGGCCGGGCCGTCCGCGGCGGGGGTGTTCGAATCCGCAGCGCCGGAATTGCCGCCGATCAGCTTGCGCAGGAAGCCCATGCCTTGTTTGCGCCCTTTTCCCTGAGTGGACCAATTATGCCGCCGATACGCCCGAAGGCTGGCGTTTAATAACAAAATCGTCTTTTCATTTCGCCGAAAATTCTTGGACGGTTATAAAAGCCGCCTCTACCATCCGCGTTCTTTATCGTTTTTGCTGCGCCGCCGCATCGACCGAATGCCGCCTCGATCGGTCGGGCGAGGGCTGTCGGGCCGTCCAACCTGCTTCCTGCCGTGAGCTTTTCCGCATGTATCGCTACGAACCCTTAGACCAGGCGCTGGTCGACCAGCGCGTCAGGCAGTTTCGCGACCAGACCCGACGCTACCTGGCAGGCGAACTGGGCGAGGAAGAATTTCGCCCGCTTCGGCTACAGAACGGCCTGTACATCCAGCGCCATGCGCCCATGCTGCGGGTCGCCATCCCCTACGGCATGCTGTCGGCGCGCCAACTGCGCATGCTCGCCCATATCGCCCGCACCTATGACCGCGGCTACGGCCACTTCACCACCCGCCAGAACATCCAGTTCAACTGGCCCAGGCTGGAGGCGGTGCCCGACATCCTGGCGGAGCTGGCCACAGTCGAAATGCATGCGATCCAGACCTCCGGCAACTGCATCCGCAACACCACCTCCGACCAGTTCGCCGGCGTCGCCCATGACGAGATCGTCGACCCGCGCCCGTATTGCGAATTGATCCGCCAGTGGTCCACCTTCCATCCGGAATTCGCCTTCCTGCCACGCAAGTTCAAGATCGCCGTGTCGTCCTCGATCGAGGACCGCGCCGCCACCTTCGTGCACGACATCGGCCTGCACATCCTGAAAAATGCGGCCGGCGAAATCGGCGCGCGCGTGATCGTCGGCGGCGGCCTCGGCCGCACCCCGGTGATCGGCGCGGTGATCCGCGAGTTCCTCCCGCGCGCCGAACTCATCAACTATCTCGACGCCATCCTGCGCGTCTACAACCGCCATGGCCGGCGCGACAACAAGTACAAGGCACGCATCAAGATCCTGGTGCGCCAGCTGTCGCCCGAGAAATTCGCCGCCGAGGTCGAGGCCGAGTGGGCGCATCTCAAGGGCGGCCCGGCAGTCGTACCCGAAGAGGAGTTCGCACGCCTGGAAGCCTCGTTCGTGCCGCCCGCCTATGAGGCCCCGGCCGACACCGACGCCACTTTTGAGCGCCACCGCCATGACGATCGCGCCTTCGCGCGCTGGGTGCAGCAAAACACCTTCGGCCACAAGGTGCCGGGCTATGCGGCGGTGACCCTGTCGCTGAAGAAACCGGGCGTGCCACCGGGTGACGCCACCGCAGCGCAGATCGACACCGTCGCCGACCTGGCCGAGCGCTACAGCTTCGGCGAGGTGCGGGTATCGCACGAGCAGAACCTGATCCTGGCCGATGTGCGCAAGAGCGACCTGTTCGCCCTCTGGCAGGCAGCCAGTAAAGCCGACCTCGCCAGCGCCAACATCGGCCTCATCACCAACATCATCTGCTGCCCCGGCGGCGACTTCTGCGCGCTCGCCAACGCCAAGTCGATCCCGATCGCCGCCGCCATCCAGTCGCGCTTCGAGGACCTCGATTACGAACACGACCTGGGCCCGATCGACCTCAACATCTCCGGCTGCATCAACTCCTGCGGCCATCATCATGTGGGGCACATCGGCATCCTCGGCGTCGACAAGGACGGTTCCGAGTGGTACCAAGTCACCCTGGGCGGCGCGCAGGGCCTCGATGCCGCGCTCGGCAAGGTGATCGGCCGGTCCTTCGCCGCCGACGAGGTGGCGGATGTGGTCGCCAGGATCGTCGAGGCGTATGTCGAAGCGCGCCACGTGCAGAACGAGGAGGTCGAACCGTTCATCGACACGGTACGGCGCATCGGACTCGAGCCCTTCCGGGCCCGGGTGTACGGAACCCCCGAACTGAAGGTGGCCTGAATGACCCGTCGCATCATTCTCGACCGCGCCATTGCCGACGACCTCTGGCAACTCATTCCCGCAGGCGATGCCGTACCTGCCGGGGGCAAGATCATCGTGCCCCTTGCCGCATGGCTCGCCGGGCATGCGGCACTTAGCGCGCGCGGCGGCCAGGTCGGCGTGTGGCTAAAGCCCGACGACGAACCCGGCCTGCTGGCACGCGATGTCGCGCGCCTGCCGCTCATCGCGGTGCAGTTCCCGCAGTTCACCGACGGCCGCGGTTATTCCATCGCACGGCTGCTGCGCGAGCGCTTCGGCTACCGCGGCGAACTGCGCGCCTTCGGCGACGTGTTGCGCGACCAGATTTTTTACATGGCCAGTGTCGGCTTCAACGCCTTCGCCCTCAAGGATGGCAAGAGCCTTGAAGAAGCGTTGAGCGCCTTCGAGGATTTTTTCGAGGCCTACCAGACCTCGGTGGCGCGCCCGGTGCCCTACTACCGCCGTCGCCTCGGAGGCGCTCCGGCATGATGCCTGAGGCATGCATAGGTGAGGCGGTGCGCCTGACGCAGCGGGCCGCGGCCACCGCGGCCGCGGCATATTTCACCCGCCTCGATCGGGAAGGTCTCCTCTTCAACGACCTGCCGGTCACGCGCGCCGCCGCGATGATCCGCATGACACGAAAGCAAGCGTGATGGCCGCCACCGTCTACCTGGTAGGTGCCGGTCCGGGTGCGCCCGACCTCATCACCCTGCGCGCGGCACGACTGATCGAATCCGCCGATATCGTGTTCTACGATGCACTGGTCCATGCCGATATCGTCGCCATGGCGACTCGCGCGGAAAAGGTCGCCATCGGCAAACGCTGCGGCACGCACTCAACGGCGCAACGCTTCATCAACAAACGCCTGGTCGATGCGGCCGCCACGCATGCGCGGGTGGTGCGCCTCAAGGGCGGCGACCCAATGCTCTTCGGCCGCGCTCAAGAAGAAATCGACGCCCTCCGCAGCGCGGGAATCGCGGTCGAGATCATACCCGGCGTCACCGCTGCGCAGGCAGCCAGCGCAGACTTAGGCATCGCCCTGACGCGCCGCGGCGTGAGCCGCTCGGTGGCCTTTGCCACGCCGCGGGTCGGGCGGGGTGAACAGCCCTCCGACTGGGCAGCGTGCCTGGCACACGCCGATACCGCCGTGCTCTACATGGCCGCGCATGAGGCAAGCGACGCCGCGGCGAAACTGCTATCCCTGGGCCGCCCGGCCCGGTGGCCGGTGGCGATCGTCGAATCCGCCTCCCTGGGCGGCCCGCGCCGCTACGCCACACTGGAGGAACTCGCCCGCGACGGGCTGAGCGCCTGCAGCGGCCCCACCCTCCTGATGTTCGGCGAGGTATTTCGCGCTGCGCTCGACCGCGCACGGCACCATCGCGGCAAACCACATGACAGGGGGGCGCCCGCCGTTCAGGCGTCCCGCTGACGGATTGGCGCGCCAATCAGAGACAATCAAACCTTTACGGAGTCCGCCCGATGACAGCCTCACTCGCCGAACCGGAAATTGCCGATATGCTGACCCGTGCGCGCAGCCGCGGCCGCGAGGCCGGTCTCGCCTATGCCGGCGCCGTCACGCCGCCGCAAGCCTGGGCGTTGCTGAAGGCCGGTGCCGCGCATCTCGTCGACGTGCGCAATCGCTACGAATGGGAGTTTGTCGGGCGAGTTCCCGACACCACCATGATCGAGTGGAAACACTATCCGAGCGGCGAACTGAATCCCCGTTTCATCGACGAGATCAGGGCGCGTTTCAGCGCCGATGACACGCTCCTGCTGCTGTGCCGAAGCGGCGTGCGCTCCGATGCGGCCGCGAAAGCGTTGACCGCCGCCGGCTTCAGGAACGCGTTCAACATTCTTGAAGGCTTCGAAGGCGACCTCGACGCCGATGGCCAGCGCGGACACCTGGGCGGCTGGCGAAAGCACGGGCTGCCGTGGAAACAGGGCTGAACCCGCCGGTTCTATAGAATCGCGCCTCGCCAATCCCCGGCCTCCATCGACATGCCGCGACTCTCCGTCCGAAGCTGGTTCACCCTCGGTTTCCTCACCTGCGCGGGGCTGGTCGCGTTCGCGCTCTACCTGCAGTACTTCGTCAACCTCGAACCCTGCCCGCTGTGCATGCTGCAACGGGTCGCCTTCATCGCCCTGGGCACCATCTTCCTGCTCGGGGCCCTGCACGGCCCGGGCAGGACCGGCTCGCGGGTGTATGCCGGCCTGGCAGC
>CANGUJ010000255.1 GCA_947456845.1 Burkholderiales bacterium
CTGGAAATCCTGCGCCAGGCGCCGCAGCGGGTCGAGCGCGTGGCGTTGCTCGATACCGGATACCAGGCGCGGGCATCCGGTGCGCCGGGCGAGGCCGAAAAGGTCCAGCGTCACGCCCTGCTGGACCTGGCGCGGCGCGAAGGCATGCGCGCCATGGGACTCAAGTGGCTGACCGGCATGGTGGCCCCCGCGCGCCTGGCCGATGCCGCGCTGGTGGAGGCCATCGCCGCCATGGTGGCGCGCCATCCGGTCGAGGTCTTTGCCGCGCAGATCGAGGCGCTCCTGCGGCGGCCCGATGCCACCGACGTATTGCGTGCCATCGCCTGCCCCACCCTGATCGCCTGCGGGCGGCAAGACGCATGGAGCCCGTTCGCCCGCCATGAGGACATGGCCGGAATGGTCACCGGTGCGACACTTGCGGCCTTCGAGGACTGCGGGCACATGGCGCCGATGGAAGGTCCCGAGACCGTGGCCGCGGCGCTCGTTGCGTGGCTGCGCCAATCCCCCGCCTGACAAAGGACACGCCTTGAGCACACGCACCACCGCCCACCATTTCCTCGAAGGCCTGGCCGAGGCCGGCATCGAGTACCTGTTCTGCAACCTCGGCACCGACCATGCCTCGATCATCGAGGAACTGGCCCGGCGCGACCAGGACGGGCGCCGCTATCCCAGGGTGGTGCTGTGCCCGCACGAGAACGTGGCCATCCACATGGCCGGCGGCTACGCGGCGGTGACCGGACGCGGCCAGGGCGTGCTGGTGCATGTGGACGCCGGCACCGCCAACGCCGCCATGGGCATGCACAACCTGGCGCGCGGCCGCCTGCCGGTGATGCTGATGGCCGGCAAGTCGCCGCACACCCTGCGGGGCGAGCTGCCGGGTTCGCGCGACAACTACGTGCACTTCGTGCAGGACCCGTTCGACATGGCGAGCGTGGTGCGCCCCTACGTCAAGTGGGAGCATTCGCTCGCCACCGGGGTGAATGCGCGCGAGGTGGTCATGCGCGGCCATGCCATGATGCAGAGCGACCCGCCCGGCCCGGTGTATCTGACCCTGCCGCGCGAGGCGCTGGCCGAGTCGTGGGAAGACGGCCGCGTGCGTTCGTTCGCCGGCGACCGCTACGGGGCGGTGGCGGCCGGCGGCATCGCGCCGGAAGCCGCGGCGCAGATCGCCGACATGCTGCTGGCCGCCGAAAACCCGGTGGTGATCACGGCCTACCTCGGCCGCAAGGCGGCGGCGGTGGCGGCGCTCGAGGCCCTGGCGCGCGAATGCGGCATCGCGGTGGCGGAGTTCAGCCCCACACATCTGTGCATTTCGCGCGCGTCGCCCTGCTTCGCCGGCTTCGACCCCGCCCGCGTGCTGGCCGACGCCGACCTGGGCCTGCTGCTCGACGTCGACGTGCCCTGGCTGCCCAAGTATGTGCAGGAAAACCCCGCCACCCGCTGGATTCAGGTGGATGTGGATGCGATCAAGAAGGACTTCCCGATGTGGGGGTTCGCCGCCGACGTGCGCCACCAGGCCGATTGCGCCAGCGTGCTGCCGCAGGTGCTGGCCGCGGTGCGCGAGCGCGCCACGCCGGCGCAGCGCGCGGCCGCGGCCTCACGCATGGTGAAGCTGGAGGAAAACCGCCGCCGCCGCGAAAAATCGTGGACGGACCTGTCGGCGGATGCCGGCACCCGCGATGCGCTCTCCGCCGGCGCCGTGTGCGCCGCATTGGGCCGCGCCATCCGGCCGACCGATGTGGTGGTCAACGAGGCGATCCGCAATGCCCCGGCGGTATTGACGCAGATCCCGCGCAGCGAACCCTTGAGCCTGATCGGCGCCGCCGGCGCGGGCCTGGGCTACAGCGCCGGCATGGCGCTCGGCATCCGCCTGGCGCAACCCGGCCGGCGCGTGATCAACGTGGTGGGCGATGGCGGATTCCACTTCTCGACGCCGACCTCGGTGTACGCGGTGGCGCAGCAGTACGGGCTGCCGATCTTCACCCTGGTGCTGGACAACGGCGGCTGGCAGGCCGTCATGGAGGCCACGCTGCGCGTGCATCCCGACGGGCATGCGGCCGCCACCCGCGAGTTCCAGGCGCGCCTGGGCGGACCTATGCGCCGCTTCGATCAGGTCGCCGCCGCTTTCGGCGCCCACGGCGAGACGGTCGATGAACCCGGCCTGGTGGAGGCGGCCATCGCGCGCTGCCTCGCGGCGGTCGACCGCGGCCAGGCGGCGGTGCTGGTGGCGAAGATCAAGCCGTTCTAGCGGCGCCGGCGCTACGCGCCTGAGCGGCCGACCCCGTGGGCACGCAGGAAGGGTCGCAGCCAGTCCGGGAGGGTGTCGTGGAACAGGTGGATGGCGGAATCGAGGTGGGTGACCCTGATGCCGGCATCGTCCGCCAGATGCTCCAGCGAGTCGCATGTATGCAGGCTGATATGGCCGTTGCGCGGCGCGCAGTACCACCAGCCGGTGCGCTGCGTGCCGATGTCCGCCGGCTGGCACAGCGTCGAGATCAGCACCAGGCGGTTCGCGTCGGTCATGGACAGCATGTCCGCCAGCGTCGGCGCCGGGGTCGGCGAATGTTCGAATACCTCGAACGCGGTCACCAGCGCGAACTTCCCGACGGGCTTCGGCGCGTGGCTGAAGAACGGATCCCAGTGGGTGGCGCGCAGGCCGCGTTGCGCCGCGTTGATCGCCCGCGCCATGCGGCCGCTACCGCCCCCGTAATCGCACAGCGCAAGCGGCAGCGTGCCGAAATGGTTCAGCAGGTAGGCCGCCAGCGCGGCCGGCCGCCTTTCCTCGAAGTCGGGATCGACCAGGCGGTAGTCGGGGTTGTAGACGCGTTCGGCGAAGTCCCGCGGCGAAAACCCGTCCATGAACTGCGTGAACATGAAGCCGCAGTGCGGGCAGCGGTAGTAGGGCACCGCCACCCCGCTCGGGGGCAGCAGGCGCGGGCTGGCGGCGCGCTCGCAGTGCGCGTTGAAGTCGCACGAATCGAGGAACGGCGCGGCCGCGCCGCAGACCTTGCAGGGCAGGGCCGCCGGCCCGTGGGTCACGTCTTCAGGCCTGCTTGTCCAGGCGCAGCTTGGCGAACGAGCCGGGCGCGTCTTCGAGCACCTCGAGCTTGCCGCCACGCAGGGCGTCGCCCGGAATGCGGGCCGGCACCGGCTTCTCCCTGTTGTGCGAACGGACCCACTTGTCCCAGTCGGTCCACCAGGAACCGTCATGCCTGGTGGCGCCGGCGAGCCAGTCTTCGGCCTTCGGCACCAGGCTGGCATTGGTCCAGTAGCCGTACTTGTTGGCCGCCGGCGGGTTGACGATGCCGGCGATGTGGCCGGACCCGCCGAGCACGAACTTGTTGGCGCCACCCAGGGTGAGCGCGCCGGTGTAGGTGGTGGCCCACGGCGCGATGTGGTCTTCGACCGTGGAGACGAAATAGGCCGGCGACTTCACCTTGGAGAGATCGATCGGGGTGCCGTCGAGCGTGACGCCGCCCGGCTTGACCAGCCGGTTCTTGATGTACATCTCGCGCAGGTAGAACAGGTGCATGGCCATCGGCATGCGCGTGGCGTCCGAGTTCCAGTACAGGAGGTCGAAGGGAAACGGATCCTTGCCCAGCAGGTAGTTGTGCACATAGAACGACCAGACCAGGTCGTTGGCGCGCAGCATGTTGAAGGTGCCGGCCATCTCGCTGCCCTCGAGGTAGCCGCCGCGCTTCTGCATGCGCTTCTCCAGCGCGTCGACCTGGGCCTCGTCGACGTACACGCCCAGGTCGCCCGGCTTGGCGAAGTCGATCAGGCTGGTGAAGAAGGTGGCCGTGCGGATGCGGTTGTCCTTTTTCGCGGCGAGGTAGCCGAGCGTGCAGGCCAGCAGGGTGCCGCCCAGGCAGTAGCCGACGGCATTGACCTCCTTCTCGCCGGTGCACCTGGCGATCGCATCCATCGCCGCCAGCGGGCCTTCGAGCAGGTAGCTGTCGAAGGTTTTCTTCGACAGCTTCGCGTCCGGCATCACCCAGGAGATCACGAAAACCGTGTGGCCCTGGTCCACCGCCCACTTGATGAAGGAGTTCTTCGGCTGCAGGTCGAGGATGTAGTACTTGTTGATCCAGGGCGGGATGATGAGCAGCGGGCGCTTCAACACCGTCTTGGTCGACGGCTGGTACATCAGGAGCTGCATCAGGTCGTTCTGGAACACCACCTTGCCCGGCGTGGAGGCGACGTTCCTGCCCATCTCGAAGGCGCTCGTGTCGGTCATCGCGATGGCCAGGCCGCCCTTGCCCTTTTCGAGGTCGCGCAGCATGTTCTGCATGCCCTTGACGAGGTTTTCGCCGCCGCTGTCGGCGGTGGCCTTGAGCACCTGCGGATTGGTCAGCGCGAAATTGGACGGCGCCGCGGCATCGAGCATCTGGCGGGTGTAGTACAGCGCCTTGTGGCGCGTCTTGGGCGACACGTCCGGGACGCCGGCCACCGCGTCCTGCATGTGTCGGGATGTCAGGGTATAGGTGCGGGCGAGGAAGTCGAACCAGGGGTTGGAGGTCCAGGCCTCGTCGGAGAAGCGGCGGTCCTTGAGGGGCTCGAGCTTGGGGCCCTGGCCGGCGGCGGCAGCCAGGTAGTCCTGCCACAGCTTGCCCAGGTCCGCCATGTACTTGCCCTGCACCTCGACCAGTTTCTGCGGGTCGGCAAGCATCTTCTGCATGACCTCGCCGAAGGCCTTCTGCACGCCGAACTCGTCATGCACCGCCGACTCGAGATCGGCGGCCTGCTTTTCGACGATCCGCGGCGCCAGCGCTGCGGCGCGGCGCGTCACGTCGGCCAATGCCTGGGCGAGAACGTCGGGGAGGATCGCTGGCGGCGCGGCGGCCGCGGTCTTTTCGGTCATGGGTTCTCCGGGCGCGTTGCGGAGCCGGCGCCGGCCGACTCCCGAATCAAGTCTTGACAAAGCGTATTACACCATCGGCGCCTGTCGCGGAGCTTACCTTGCCCGCCGCGCGCAGGAAATGCAAGTGCGCGAGCGCCTCGCCGATGGCAAACGTGCTCTGGTGCGCATCGAGCTCGCGCTGGAACATCACCGGAATGATGTCGCCGGCGCTCGCGGGCCGGTCGCATGCCGCCAGGGTTTCGGCCAGCCGCTCGTCATGGTGCGCGCGCAGTTGCGCCACCCGTTCGCGCGCGCCGCGGAACAGCCGTCCGTGCGAAGGCAGCACCAGCACCCCGCGCGGCATGCGCTCGTAGAGGGTGATGGCGTCGAGAAACCACTTGAGCGGGTTGCCCTGCGGCTCGTTGGGCCACACGCCCACGTTGGTCGAAATGCGCGGCAGCAGCATGTCGCCGGAGATCACGATGTCCAGGGCCGGGCAGTACAGGCTGGCGTGCTCGTTGGAGTGGCCGTAGCCGCAGTACACCAGCCAGGAACGCCCGCCGATGGTGAGCGTGTCGCCGTCGCGCATGCGCACGAAGGCGTCGGGCACCGAAGGCACCAGGCTCTGGTAATAGCGCTTGCGGCCACGCTCGATCTCGTCGCACAGGGCGGGTGGCAGGCCGTTGCGGCGGAAATGCGCCACCTGCGCCTCGTTGTCGAAGCCGCTCATGCCGTGGCACATGATGCGGCTCCAGAAGTACTCGCCGGCGGTGGCGGTGAGCATGCAGCCATGACCGGCGTAGCGCGCGCGTATCCATTCGGCGTTGCCGACATGGTCCGGGTGCGCATGGGTGATGATCACCCGCTTGACCGGCTTGCCGCCCAATTCGGCGTCGAAGATCGTCTCCCAGGCGGCTCGGGTGGGTTCGTTGCCCACGCCGCAGTCGATCACCGTCCAGCAGGGCGTGCCGTCGATCTCGTCCTCCAGCAGCCACAGGTTGATGTGGTCCAGCGCGAAGGGCAGCTTCATGCGCAGCCAGCGCACCCGGCCGCCGGGTTCCCCGGCCACATTGAACACCTCGCCCGGCCCGGGAATGGTCGCAAAGGGGTAGGTGAGGGCGGCTTCCTCGGCGCGCTCCGCCCTGGGCTGCATTGCGGCTGCCATTTGGGTACACTTTCCGTTTACGTAAACGTAAGCTGCGGATTGTCGCATGCGGCCCGCCGGTTCCGCGCTGGCGCCCCCTGCCGGACAGGCGCCGTCCGCCGGTCCGCGCGCGGCTTACCTGTTCC
>CANGUJ010000256.1 GCA_947456845.1 Burkholderiales bacterium
GGCCTCGCGCGGCGGTGGCGCCAGCGGCGCGGCGAAACGCGCCGCCTCCGGGGCCGACAGCGGCGCGGCCATCTTCTGTTCCTGCAAGGCGGCATCCAGGTTCACGTAGACCGGGCCGCGCGGCGCCGTTTGGGCGATCTGCCCGGCGCGCAACAGCGCTTCGACCGCTGCCTGCACCGAACCCGGCTGGTTGTCCCACTTGGTGTAGTCGCGCACCAGCGCCCCCTGGTCGGCGGCGGTGTGGATCCAGTCGATCCACGGGCGCCGTCGTGCCGCGTCCCAGGGGCCGGTGGCGCCCAGCATCAGCACCGGCGCGCGGTCGCACCAGGCGTTGAACACCGCCATGGTGGCGTGCATCAGGCCGACATTGGAATGCACCACCACGCCCATCATCCTGCCGCTGACCTTGGCATAGCCGTGGGCGATGGCCACCGCCACTTCCTCGTGCAGGCACAGGAGCATTTCGGGCGCGGCGTTGCCGAGGTGGTTGACCAGGCTGTCGTGGAGGCCGCGGAACGAGGCGCCCGGGTTGAGCGCCAGGTAGGGGATTTCCATCGCGCGCAGCGTCTCGGCGATGGCATCGCTGCCCCAGCGCTCGTCGCTGGGCGCGCCTGGCGCGGGCGTGTCGCGACCCATGGCGTTATCGGACGGGCCGGTCGGGGTGCGGTCTCGGGGCGTGAGCGGACCGTTCACTTCAATCCGCCTTGATGTTGGCTTCCGTGATGACCCTGCCCCAGCGGGCATGGTCGTCGCGGATGGTCTGCGCCAGCGCTTCCGGCGTGCTGGTGGCGGCCTCGATCCCCTGCGCGGCCAGGCTGGACCGTACATCCGCGGCGCCTAGGGCGCGGATGATGTCGCCATTGACTTTGCTGACGATGTCTTTCGGCGTCGCGCCGGGCATGAACACCCCCAGCCAGACGTCGAGCGCCACGCCCGGCACGGTTTCGGCGATGGCCGGCAACTCCGGCATGGCGGCAAACCGCCGCGCGCCCGCGCCGGCCAGGAGGCGCAGCTTGTTCTCCTTCACATGCGGCATCAGGGAGTTGACCGCGCCGATGAACAGCTGGATGCGCCCGCCCAGAAGATCGGTGATGGCCGGCACCGCGCCCTTGTAGGGCACATGCTGCAGCGAAAGCCCGGCGGTGCGCGCGAGCAGCTCGGCGGCCAGCTGCTGCGGCGAGCCGTTGCCCGAGGAGGCGTAGTTGAGCTTGCCCGGGTTGGCCTTGGCGTAGGCGATGAACTCGGCCACGTTCTTGGCAGGCACGGACGGGTTGACCACCATCACGAACGGCACCACCGCCACGGTGGTCACCGGGGCGAAATCCTTGAACACGTCGAACGGCACGCGGCCCATGTGCGGATTGAAGGCGAAGATGTTGTTGGCGCCGAGAAGCCAGGTGTAGCCGTCCGGCGCGCTCTTGGCCACCGCCTCGGCGCCGAGGTTCATGCCTGCCCCGGGACGGTTTTCCACCACCACCGGCTGGCCCCAGGTCTCGGTGAGCTTTTGCGCAATGGCGCGCGCCACCACATCGTTGCTGCCCCCGGGGGTGATGGGCACGATGAAGCGCACCGGCTTGGAAGGAAAGCCTTGTGCCGCCGCCGGCGCGGCGCCTCCCAGCAGGATGGCCGCTGGAATACCTGCCGCCAGCACCCCTGCTGCCAGCCATCGCGCGAACCCTGGTCGCATGCTTGTCTCCGCTGTGTTGTTGCCCGGACGAACGAGGCCGCAAGCTTACACCGGCGCCTTGCTCGTGGATAATCCCGGCCATGACTACGGAAACCGGCCTGGCCCTGCTGGAGCACCAGGTGCGTCTCGACCTGGCGCGGCTCAATTTCCCTGCGGCCAACTGGGTGCCGCCGCGCGACGGACCTGACGGCCGCCCGCTGCTGGACGTCCTGGTGGTGGGCGCCGGCATGTGTGGCCAGACCGCCGCCTACGGACTCAAGCGCGACGGCGTGCGCCACCTGCGCATCATCGACCGCGCACCTGCCGGCCGCGAAGGGCCGTGGGGCACCTTTGCGCGCATGCAGACCCTGCGCAGCCCCAAGCACCTGACCGGTCCCGACCTGGGGCTCGCCTCGCTCACCTATCGGGCCTGGTACGAGGCGCAGCACGGCGCGGCCGGCTGGCTCGCGCTCTACAAGGTGCCGCGCCTGGAATGGCGCGACTACTTGCTGTGGGTGCGCAGGATGGTCGGCCTGGACGTCGAGAACGGCACCGCCCTGGCCGCGCTGCAACCCGCGGGCGACTGCCTGCGCGCCGACCTGGCCGGTCCGCGCGGCATCGAGACCGTATTCGCGCGCAAAGTGGTGCTGGCGCTCGGCCGCGAAGGCAGCGGCATCCTGCGCTGGCCGGCATATCCTTCGCTGGACCCGCATTCGTCCGCGGCGCGTACCCGGGTGTTCCATGCGTCCACCGAGTTCGATTTTGCGCCGTTTGCCGGCAAGCGCATCGCCGTGCTCGGCGCCGGCGCCACCGGCTTTGACAACGCCGCCGCCGCGCTCGAAGCCGGCGCGCGCGAGGTGCACCTGTTCGCGCGCCGCGCGACCCTGCCGCAGGTCAACAAGTCCAAGTGGACATCGTTCCCCGGCTTCTTCCACGGCTTCGCCTCCATGCCTGACGCGGTACGCTGGAAGTTCCTCACCCATGTGTGGTCGCAGCAGGTACCGCCGCCGTTCGAATCGGTCCTGCGCTGTGACGGCCATGTCAATTTCCGGCTGCACCTGGATGAGACCTGGAACGACGTGGCGCCGCATGCCGCCGGCGTGACCGTGACCACGCCCAAGGCCGCCTACGCGTTCGACGCGGCCATTCTCGCCACCGGATTCGACGTGGACCTGATGCGGCGTCCCGAGGTAGCCGCGTTTCGCGACCATGTGGACGTGTGGGCACGCCATGTATCCGAATCGGAGGCCGGGCTGCACGACGAGGCCGCGCGCTTTCCCTACCTGGGCCCCGGCTTCGAATTCGTGGAGCAGGCGCCCGGCTCGCTGCCGGCCGCGCGCAATGTGCATGTCTTCAACTGGGGCTCGGCCATGAGCCACGGGCAACTGGCAGGCGACATTCCGGGCCTGGCCATCGGCGTCAACCGGCTGGTGCAGGGCATCGCGCGCGACCTGTTCGCCGCCGAAGAAGGGCGCATGTATCAGGCCCTGCTCGCCCATGCCGAACCGGAGTTGAAGCCGACCCGCTACTACGTGCCGCCCGCGGCATGAGCGCGCCGCCCCTGCCGGGCATGCCGCCGATCAGGTTTGCCGCCGTCAACGGAATCCGCATGGGCTACTACGAGGCCGGCCCGGCAGGCGACCGGCCGCCGCTGGTGCTGTGCCACGGCTGGCCGGAACTGGCGTTTTCCTGGCGCCATCAGATCGAGGCGCTGGCCGGGGCGGGCATGCGCGTCATCGCGCCGGACCAGCGCGGTTTCGGCGCGACCGACTGTCCGCAAGCCGTCGAGGACTACGACCTCGAACACCTCACCGGCGACCTGACGGGCCTGCTTGATCATCTGGGCATCGACAAGGCGATTTTCGTCGGCCACGACTGGGGCGGTTTCGTGGCCTGGCAGATGCCGCTGCGCCATCCCGACCGCGTGGCCGGCGTGGTCGGTGTCAACACGCCGCATACCGCGCGCGCGCCGGTCGACCCGATCCGCATTTTCAGGAAGCGCTTCGGCGAGAAGATGTATATCGTGCAGTTTCAGGCCCCGGAGCGCGTGCCGGATAGGATATTCGCCGCACGCACCGAGGCGGTGTTCGACTTCCTGATGCGCCGGCCGCTCCCCGCGCAGGGCCGCAGCGCCGGCCCCGGCCCTGACTCCGGCACCGGCCTTGACGCGAGCGCTGACGGCGCCGCATCGCCCGCCCCCAACCTCGCCTTTCCAGACATGGTGGCGGCCTACGACGCCCGCCGCGACCGGCGCGAACCGGTGCTGTCGGCCGAGGAAAAGCAGGTCTATGTCGATACCTTTGCCCGGACCGGTTTTACCGGCGGTATCAACTGGTACCGCAACATGACGCGCAACTGGGAGCGCGCGGCCGGCCTGGACCACACGGTGCGCGTGCCCGCCCTGATGATCATGGCCGAGAACGACGCGGTGCTGCCGCCCTCGGCCGCCGAGGGCATGGAGGCCCTGGTACCGGACCTGGAAAAGGTGCTGGTGCGCGACTGCGGGCACTGGACCCAGCAGGAAAAGCCTGCCGAGGTCAGCGCTCTTCTGATCGAGTGGCGCCGGCGCCGGTTCGGCGACCCGGCCCGCGCCTGAGCGGCCGCGCGCCGGTCAATCCACCGTCGCGCCCGATTCCCTGACCACGGCCGCCCACTTGGCGCGGTCGGCCTTGACCGTGGCCCTGAACTGCTCCGGGGTTTCCCAGCGCGGCGTGTTGCCGGTGTCGATCAGGCGCTGGCGGATGGCGGGTGTTTCCAGGGCCGCCTTGACGGCCTGGTTGATCTTCGTGACCGCCACCGGGTTCATGTTCTTCGGTCCGAACAGGCCGAACCAGGTGTAGTTCTCGAAGCCCGGCACACCGGCTTCGGCGATGGTGGGCACCTCGGGAATCGCCGACACGCGTTCCTTGGTCGTCACGCCCAAGAGGCGCACCTTGCCGGCCTTGTAGTGCGGCAGCATGGCCTGCACCTGGCTCATGTAGCAGCATACGTCGCCCTTGACCACCGAGGCCACCGCGTCGGGCCCGCCCTTGTACGGGATGTGGGCGATGGCAAGGCCGGTCTTGGCCAGGAATTCGGCCATCGCCAGATGGGTGCCGGTGCCGTTGCCGGTGGAGGCGTAGTTGAATTTGCCGGGGTTGGCGCGCACCAGGTCGATGAGTTCCTTGACGTTCTTCACGTCGACCACCGCCGGGTTGATGGTCAGCACGTTGGAGACGTTGACGATGGTCGCCACCGGCGTGAAGTCCGCCTCCACATCGAAAGGCAGCTTCTTGTACAGGGCCGCGTTCACCCCATGGGTGGCGGCGGTGCCGAAGAGAATGGTGTGTCCGTCCGGCTTGGCGCGCGCCACGTATTCCGAGGCGACATTGCCGGCCGCGCCGGGGCGGTATTCGTACACCAGGCTGGTGCCGAGGGTCTTTTGCATCGAGTCCTGCAACAGGCGCCCGACGATGTCCACGCCGGAACCTGCCGGAAAGGTCATGACGATGGTGATCGGCGTGGTCCCGGGAAAGTCCTGTGCGCCGGCCGGCGGCGCCAGCGTCGCGGCGCACAGCGCCGCGCCTGTTAGGGCGCGCCGGACAAGGGGGGTCAGGTGATGGGCGTTCATGGCTGGCAATCCTATGGGCGGACCGGAGACGATACCAGCAACCCGCCGCATGCGGAAATGCCTGATGCGCCCAAGCTTATTCCGGCCCGATGGTGGCCGGTTCCCCGCGGGCGGGCAGGACTTGGCGCACCAGGGTCACGTTGCGGTTGCGCTTGCGGCCCTCCACATAGGGCCGCAGGATGCGGAACACCTCGTGGTCGAACTCGCCGCCGGTGCCGTCGGCCCCGGCGAGGCGCCATTGGTCGACGGTCAATACGGCTTCGCGGCCGGTGGCGGGGTCGCGTTCCACAAGATCGATCGGTCCGTCGTAGGGCCAAGCAGGCAATGCCAGTGGCGCCATCGCCGCACGCAGGCGCTGCCAATGCGCCGCCCCCTCTTCCTTGCCGCAGCACGCACCCGCACAGCGGCGCACCTGGAAGGCGAAGCAGGGCGTGTCGGCCGGTTCGTCGCGGCGCCGCCGCTGCAGCCCCAGCGCTTTCATGCACAGGTGGTGTTCGTCGGCCAGCATGGCCAGCGTCGCGCGCGCGCCGGCGCGGCTGGCGAAGGGGCCGTAGAGCCCGGACTGGCCTTCAACCGCCACGCCGGCGAGCGCCGGCAAGTCGAGCGTGCGCGCCGCATCGTCGAGCCGCAGCGCCACCGCGCCGGTGCGCTTGCGCAGCTTGACGTTGTGCGCCGGCATGCGCTCGCGCACCAGCCGGGCTTCCAGCAGCAGGGCCGAGAGTTCGCCGGCGGTCTCGATCCACTCGATGCGGCGCAATTCCTCCGAGAGCCGCACGCCGCGGTCGCTGCCCCAGTCCCCGGAAAAATGCCCGCCCACCCGTTCGCGCAACGACTTGGCCTTGCCGATGTA
>CANGUJ010000257.1 GCA_947456845.1 Burkholderiales bacterium
CCCCTGCAAGATGATGGCGCCGCACTTCGCCGCGGCCAGCCGCGACATGCCGACCGTACGCTTCGCCAAGGTCGATACCGAAGCCGCGCCGCGCACGAGCGCCGGCTTCGGCATTCGCAGCATTCCGACACTGATCCTGTTCAACCGGGGCCGGGAGGTGGCACGCGTGTCGGGCGCCATGCCCGCAGGCGAACTCAAACGCTGGGTCGCGCAGCATCTGCCCCCCGGTCCGTGAAGCCGCGTCTGAAACTGCCTCCGGGATGCATGCGGCGTCCCATCGCGGCCGGCGCGGGTGGGCGGTTCGCCCCGTGCCTGCGCAATCCTTGCATCCATGCAGTTCAATCAACGGGGGAAAAAGCATGAAAGCCAATGTCGGAACGATGGATCGGGTGTTGCGCGTCACGGCCGGACTGGCGCTGATCGGGCTGGCGGCCAGCGGAACGGTCGGCGCGTGGGGTTATGTCGGGGTCGTGCCGCTATTGACGGGCCTGTTGCGCTTCTGCCCGGTCTATCCGCTGATCGGCATGAATACCTGCCCGATGGAAAAGCGCTGAGGCGCGCCGCGCATCAGGCCCTCCTGGCCGAAAGCAGGATCGGCGCGGTGCTGCCGTGCAACGTGGGCGCGCGGCAGCATTCGCGGGGCCCCGTGTGCAAGCGTCCGCCATCGACCGCGTCGAATCCATGAATGTGTTCGAAAACCCCGCCTTGGGCCACGTGGCCATCGAGGGGCACACGCGCCCGAAGCCAGCCATCCAAACCCTGTAGAGCCGCGCCGCGAACGCCCGGCTTGCGGCAGATCAATTCGCGCGGGTCGACGGGGGTGCATCCTCTTCGTTGCATCCTCTTCCGCGCGACCGGCTGCCTGGCACGGCCGGTCAGCGCACAGAGCCAGCAATGCGCATATCGCCAATGCCGCGCACAACGCCAATCATGGAGGCCAACATGGGCAACACCGCGAAAACACTGCTGCTTGCAATCGCATGCCTGGCGACGGCGCAAGATGGCGCGGCCGCCGACCGCATCGATGTGGGCAAGCTCCAGTATGACTCGGCCTGCGCCGTGTGCCACGGCGTAGGTGGCAAGGGCGATGGTCCGCTCAAGGCGCAGCTGGTGCGTCCGGTGCCCGACCTGACGGTGCTCGCCCGCAACAACCGGGGCGTGTTTCCGTTCGACCGCGTCTACCAGATCATCGACGGCCGCCAGGAGGTGTCCGCCCACGGTCCGCGCGAAATGCAGGTGTGGGGTCGGGTGTTCAGCATGCAAAGCTCGATCTATTTCGAGAACTATCCGCCGCACGATGTCGAGTCCGCCGCCCGCAGCCGCATCCTGAGCCTCATCGAGTACGTGTATCGCCTGCAGGGCCGGTAGGCGCATTGCCGAGCGGCGGCGGCAGTCGGGCGATAATCGGGGCTCATACACGATTCCGGGGAGACGCCAAAGTGAACGCAAACGCCAACGTGCGCCTGGTCAATGACGAGCTCGATCTGCTGGCCGAACTCGTTCCGCTCGACAACCAGGACATCATCGAACTCGGCTGTGGCGCGGCCGGGGTCGCACGGGCGCTGCTCAAGCGTCGGCCCGGCAACCGCATCACCGGGCTTGAGGTCGACGAGCGTCAGCATGCCAAGAACCTCGCCAATCCGCAGGCGGGCCTGACCTTCGTGGCCGCCGGCGCGCAGGCCATCCCGTTCCCGGCCGCCAGCTTCGATCTGGTGATGATGCTGAAGTCGCTGCATCATGTGCCCATGGACCTGATGTCGCAGGCGCTGGGGGAAGCCGCGCGCGTGCTGCGGCCCGGCGGCCATCTGTATTCCTCCGAGCCGGTGTATGCGGGAGACTTCAACGACGTGGTGCGCATCTTCAACGACGAGGAGGTGGTGCGCGCGGCCGCGCAGGCGGCACTCGACGCCGCGGCGGCTTCGGGGGCCTGGGTGCAGGTCGCGGACCTGCATGTGGACATGCCCATGGTGTTCCGCGATTTCGCCGATTTCGAGCAGCGCCTGATGCGCCCCACCTTCGCCGACCACCAGATCGACGAGGCGATCCTCGCCGAGGCGCGCGCCGCGTTTGCGCCCCATTGCGGTCCGGACGGCGCCCGGTTCGAGCGGCCCATGCACATGCGCCTGTTGCGCAAAACCTGACCAGGACTGCCACGACCATGAGCCAATCCGCAGGCGGGCATGCCCCGCGCAAGACCCACGCACAGGCGCTGGAGCGCTGGAACGGCCGCTACAGCGCGCCGGGTTTCCTGTTCGGCGAGGCGCCCAACGCCTACCTCGCCTCCAAGGCGGACGTGCTGCCCAGACGCGGGCGCGCGCTGTCGGTGGCCGACGGCGAGGGGCGCAACAGCGTCTGGCTGGCCGAGCGCGGCCTCGCAGTAGATGCGCTCGATTTCTCTCCGGTGGCGGTCGCCAAGGCGCGCAAGTTCGCGGCCAGCCGCGGGGTCAAGGTCGATTTCGCCGTGGCCAATGTGGTCGAACTCGAGTGGCCCGCGCAAACCTACGACGTGATCGCGGCGATCTTCATCCAGTTCGCCACGCCTGAGGAGCGCGCGAATCTGTTCGCATGGTTCCAGCGTGCGCTCAAGCCCGGTGGCCTCCTCGTCCTGCAGGGATATCGTGTCGAGCAGCTCGGCTATGGCACCGGCGGCCCGCCCGAACGCGACCACCTCTACACCGCAGCGATGGTGAAGCAGGCATTCCGCGGCTGGCAGTTCCTCGAGATCGCCACCTACGACGAAGAGATCCACGAGGGCGCCGGGCACAACGGCATGTCGGCGCTCCTGGGTGCGACGATCCGCAAGCCGGTCTAGGAAAACGGCCCCGGGCCTTTCGCACCTATACTGGGGCGAATGGAAAAGATGAACTTCCCCGTCTTCTATGCCCGCGCCGAGTTCTATGAGGTGGACGGCGTGCTGGTCTCGCTCGGCAATTGCGAGTCGGACGAAGTGCCCGCCTGCGCCGCCTGGGATGTGCTGCCGCCGCGCAGGTTCGATCCCGTGGCGGCGCGCACACAAGGCGAGGCGATCTCGCATGTGCGCTTCAACATGCTCCTGACCAAGGCCTTTCCGGGCCTCTGATGCGCGGTCCGGGCAATCCGCCGGCCGGCGGCGCACCGAAAGCCATCAGCTTTGCGGAGGCCTTCCGCTTCTGGCTCAAGCTCGGTTTCATCAGCTTCGGCGGGCCGGCCGGACAGATCGCCATCATGCATCAGGAATTGGTGGAGCGGCGGCGCTGGATCTCGGAGAAGCGCTTTCTCCACGCCCTCAACTATTGCATGGTGCTGCCGGGGCCGGAGGCGCAGCAACTGGCCACCTACATCGGCTGGCTGATGCATCGCACCTGGGGCGGCGTGGTGGCGGGTGCCCTGTTCGTGCTGCCGTCGCTGTTCATCCTGATCGCGCTGTCGTGGATCTACATCGCCTTCGGGAACACCATGCTGGTGGCGGGTCTGTTCTTCGGCATCAAGCCGGCGGTCACTGCCATCGTGCTGCAGGCGGCGCATCGTATCGGCACGCGTGCCCTGAAGGGACCGGTGCCCTGGGCCATCGCCGCGGCGGCGCTCCTGGCGATGCTCGTATTCAACACGCCATTTCCCGCCATCGTCATCGTCGCCGGGCTCATCGGCGCGCTGCACGGGCGTTTTTCGCCCGCAAGTTACAAGGCCGGCGGCGGGCACGGCGCGGCAGGCAATTCCTACGGCCCGGCGCTCATCGACGATGCCACGCCGACCCCGCCACATGCGCGCTTCACCTCGGGTCGACTCGCCCTGACGGTGGTTGCCGCGGCGCTGCTGTGGCTGGGACCGATGGGCACGCTGACCGCGCTGTGCGGCTGGGACCACACACTCACGCAAATGGGCTGGTTTTTCACCAAGGCGGCCCTGCTCACCTTCGGTGGTGCCTACGCGGTATTGCCCTATGTCTACCAGGGCGCGGTGGCGGATTTCAAATGGCTGACCCCTACGCAGATGATTGACGGACTGGCCCTGGGTGAAAGCACGCCCGGCCCGCTCATCATGGTGGTGGCCTTCGTCGGGTTCGTGGGTGGCTATGTGCAGGCGCTGTTCGGGCCCGAGCAGATGTTCCTGGCGGGCGCCGTGGCGGCCTGCGTGGTCACCTGGTTTACCTTCCTGCCTTCGTTCCTGTTCATCCTTGCCGGTGGCCCGCTGGTGGAGTCCACCCACGGCAACATCAGGTTCACCGCGCCGTTGGCGGCGATCACAGCGGCGGTGGTCGGGGTGATCGTCAACCTGGCGCTGTTCTTCGGCTATCACGTGTTCTGGCCGGCAGGCTTCGGTGGCGGGTTCGACTGGGTGTCGGCGCTCATCGCGGTTGGGGCCGCCGTGGCGCTGCTTCGCTTCAAGCGCAATGTGACGCATGTGATCGGCGCGTGTGCCTTTCTCGGGCTGGCGGTCAAGCTCGCCGGTGCCTGAGGGAGGGCCCGGCAACCGGTCGCCACCCGGTGTGTCACGAAAAATTCATTTGACTGCAAGATGGCTCGCGGCTATCTTTCGCCGCTTTTTGCCTGAAGCCGATTGATGATCGCGGTCCGCCACTGGATGGGTGTTGCGCTTTGCCTCGGGACAGTCCTGCCCGGGCCTTGTGGCGCCCAGGCGGCCGAGGAGCAGCAGGCGGATGTCAAGTTCCAGCTCACCTACAACTGGCAGCGCAACGGCTCGTTCCGCTCACCGTACGCGGCTGCCAACAGCCTGGCACCGGCGGGCGGCAGGATGTACACCTTCTCCACCACGGCACACATCGGCGGCCGGCCGTGGCAAGGGGGCGAGGTCTACTTCAATCCGGAAATCGCCCAGGGTGTGCCGTTCGGCGGCAACCTGGTCGGCCTGGGTGGGTTCACAAACGGAGAGATCACGCGCGCGGCGGGCACCCATCCGACGTTCTATCGTCAACGCCTGTTCCTGCGCCAGACCTGGAACCAGGGAGGCGGGAGTGAAAAGGTCGAATCGGATTTCAACCAGCTGTCCGGCAGTGTGGACCGGAACCGGTTCGTGCTTACGGTCGGCAACTTTTCCGTGCTGGATGTGTTCGATGACAATACCTACGCCAAGGATCCGCGCGCCCAGTTCATGAACTGGAACCACTGGACCTACGCTGCGTATGACTACGCTGCCGACGCGCGCGGCTTCGGATGGGGCTTTGCCGGCGAGTGGTATCGCGATGACTGGGTCGTGCGCTTCGGGCGCATGACGGGCCCGCGCGAGCCTAACGGGCTGCCGGTCGACTTCGCGATCGGTCGCCACTATGGCGAACAGCTGGAAGTCGAACGTGCCTACACCCTGTTCGGCCAACCGGGGCGGGCGCGTCTGCTGGCATGGCGCAACAGGGCCGTGCTGGGGAGTTTCGCGGACGCGCTGGCCCTGCTGCGCACGAATCCGGCCGCCGGCCCGCAGACCATCGTGGCGGTGCGCGGTGCGCCGAAGGTCAAGTACGGCCTTGGTATCAACCTCGAGCAGGCGCTCGGCCGCGATGGCGGGGTGTTCCTGCGCGCGATGCAGGCCGATGGCAAGACCGAGACCCACGCGTTCACTGAGGTGGATGCCTCGCTGTCGCTTGGCGGTGCTGTCAATGGCCGGTCATGGGGGCGCGCAGGCGACACGGTCGGCGTGGCCTTCGCGCGCAATGCGTTGTCCGGTGATCGGCGCCGCTATCTCGCGGCCGGCGGCATCTCGTTCTTCATCGGCGACGGCGCGCTCAACTATCGCGCCGAGCAGACCCTGGAGACCTACTACAGCCTGGGGGTCAACCGATCACTTTGGCTCACGCTCGGGTTGCAACATGTCCGCAACCCAGCCTACAATGCCGATCGTGGCCGAGTGAACGTGTTGGCGGTGCGGATGCATGTGCACTTCTGAGGAGTGTGCCGCCGCATCGCTTCATCGATAGCTCTGGAATACCCGGCTGATCGCGTCACGCCCCACCAGCAGCACGTCATAAGGATCCTTGCGGCCCTTGTACACGGGGCCGTCCATGCCCGGCGACCCGACCGGCATGCCAGGTACCGCGAGCCCGAGGGCTGCCGGCCTTTCCTTGAGCAGCCGATGGATCTCGCGTGCCGGCACGTGGCCCTCAATCACATAGCCTTCCACCA
>CANGUJ010000258.1 GCA_947456845.1 Burkholderiales bacterium
GCAAGGACGGTGCGAGCATATGCATGGCGCCGTACCCGCGTGCGCAACCGGAACGCATCGACCCCGCCGCCGACGCCGAAATTGCCGCCCTGAAGGACATCATCAACACGGTGCGCAACCTGCGCGGCGAGTCGGGCGTTTCGCCCGCCGAAAAGCTCGCCCTGATCGCCGCGGGGGACACCGCCCTGGTGGCGCGCAGCGCCGCGGCGCTGCAGTCGATCGCCCGGCTCTCCGAAGTGCGGATCGTCGACACCCTGCCGCCCGGCCCGGCGCCGGCTGCCATCTCGGGCAACACCCGACTGATGCTCGACATCAAGGTCGACGTCGCCGCCGAGCGCGCGCGCATGACCAAGGAGGTCGACCGCATCGCCGGCGAAATCGCCCGCGCCAGTGCCAAGCTTGCCAACGAGAGCTTTACCGCCCGCGCGCCCGCTGCGGTGGTGCAACAGGAGCGCGATCGCGTCGCCGCCTTTGAGGCCACGCTCGCCAAACTCAGGGAGCAGTTGAGTCAGCTAGGCTAGGCTCGGTTGGGCAAGGTCAGCCCTCAAGGGGCGGGGATACACCGCGCCGGCCGTGGCGGGCCTGCGCCTAGCGCTTCTTCAGGAAAAACACGAACTCCTGCCCCGTTTCGGCACTGCCCACCAGGGGGTGCCCGGTCTGCTTGGCAAAGGCGGCGAAATCGCGTACCGAGCCGGGATCGGTTGCGGTGACCTTGAGGATCTGGCCGCTGTCGATGTCCGCGAGCGCCTTCTTGGCGCGCAGGATGGGCAGCGGACAATTCAGTCCGCGCGTGTCGATTTCCTTGTCGAAATTCATCGTGGTCATGGCTAAGGTTTCCTGACACGCCGAGCGGCGCGAATTCCTCTAGTTTAGCGTGTCAACCGGGCCGCGCCACCCGGTGCCGGGCCCGACCGCGGCGGCGGCGGAAACGGCATAATGCTGCAGTGGACACCGGGGAAACGGGGGAAGCAAATGGCGGCAGGGCCGGTCGGCGGCAATTCCAATTGGCTTGTACTCGTGGCGCACCTGCCCGAAGATGCCTCGGCGCGGATGCGCATCTTGCGCACGCTGGAATCGCTGGGCTGCGCCATGCTGGCCGGTGGCGCCTATATCCTCCCCGACACGCCGGCAGCGCGCCAGGGCATGACGCGGCTGGCAGTCCATGCCACGGCCAGCGGCGGCACATGCCACCTGCTCAACGTCACCGCCGATGCCGCGCAGAAACTCGCTTTTGCCGCCCTGTTCGACCGCGGCGCCCGCTACCGCGAACTGGTCAAGAACATCGAGTCGCTGCGCATCGGGTTCGGTGTTTCCGACCCGACCACCCTTTCGCGCACGCTCATCAAGCTCAGGCGGGAGTTCGAATCCATCGCCGCGCTGGACTTCTTTCCCAGCGAGGTCAGGGATCGGGCCAGTTCCGCCATCGAGGCGATGGAGAAAGAGGTCAGGAAGCAGTTGTTCCCCGGCGACCACGACATCAGCAGTACGCAGGAGCTGCGGGAGCGCCAGAAGTTCTTCCGCCGTGTGTGGGTGACGCGGCGCCCATTGTGGGCCGATCGCCTCGCCAGCGCGTGGCTGATCCGACGCTTCATCGACGCCGAAGGCAAGGTTTTCTGGGGCGATCGGGACCACAGCCCGCCGGAAACCGCGGTCACCTTCGGTTTCGACGGCGCCATGTTCTGCAATACCGCCACGCAGGTGACCTACGAGGTCCTGCTCGAATCCTTCGGGCTGGCCAAGGACCCGGCGCTCGCGCGCATCGCCGCCATCATCCACGCGCTCGATATCGGCGGCCAACCGGTTCCGGAAGCCGCGGGCGTGGAAACGCTGCTGCAAGGCGCGCAGCGTCGCGCCACGGGCGAGGAGCACCTGTTCGCCGAAACCGAAAAAACCTTCGATCTGCTCTACGACGCCTACTTCGAGACACCGCAGGCTTAGGCACGGGAAGCACGTGCCATTCGACTTGTAGCCATCAGATTCAAAGATGCGCATGATGCGCTACAGGATGGATCATCCCGCACCTACAGATTTCTGGTCGGTACCATGATGCTGTGCGGCCGCTTCCCAGCATCGACTACACAGAATGCAACCAACGAGGATCCCGTGAAATGTTCGATCTGTTTACAACACTCAATATGGCATTCCTCGGCCAGGCTTTGTATGCGATAACGAAGACCGGTGTCGCAGACCGGCTCGCCCGCGCGCCCGCCACGGTCGCGGACGCAGCCGTGGATTGCGGCGTCGATGCGACAGTGCTGCAGCAGACACTGTTCGCGCTCGCGGCCTATGGCTTCGTGCTTGTGGACGACACCGGCAACTACAGGCTCGCGCCAAAGGCCCGCGGGCTTGCAACAAATGAAGAACCACGCTTGCGTGAGCTCACCCTTATATGGGGCGAACAGCTATACCCGGTTTGCGGCAAGCTGGACATCATGCTCAAGACAGGTCAACCCGCGTTTGCACATCATTTCGGCACACCGATATGGGAGCATTACAGGAAGGTGCGCGGGGATGGCGAACGTTTCGAGAACTTCATGGATGCCGTCACTGACTGGCAGGGTCCGCTAGTGGCAAATGCACTCGACTGTTCCGGAATCCATTCGCTGGTAGATGTGGGCGGAGCACGCGGCAGCCTGACCATTCCTCTGCTGCTTCGAAATCCTCACCTGACGGCCACGATCTTCGACCAACCTCACCACGCGACGTATGCCGGCAAAAGGCTTGCCGCCGCGGGTATTGCAAACCGCGCGTCTTTCGTGGGCGGAGATTTCCTTCGCGATGTCCCCGCGAACGCGGATGCGTACGTTGTCAAGCATGCGCTACATGATTGGGCAGATGTCGACGTCGTACGAATTCTTTCAAACATCGCCCGGGCGATGCGCCCGGATTCGAGGTTGGTGATCGTAGAAGGCTTGGTCGACGAGAACCCGCGGAGCGGTGGTCTTCTCAAACTTCGTAACCTGGAACAAATGGCGTGGACGGGGGGACGGGTACGTACTCAGCTAGATTGGGAGACGCTACTGCAGAGTGCAAGCTTGCAGCTTGACAAAGTGGAAACAGTACCCGAACCCCGAATGATCGACGGAAAACTCCTTTTCGCTAGCCGCACACTGCCGGGCTGATCCGCATGTCCGCCGTCTCCTATGGGCAGCGAACTGGCGCTTGCTGCGGCATAGGACCACGACCACGCCCGGTGCTTGCGCCCTTGTCGGACTCGCCGCGGTCGGCACGCTCAGCGATCATGCGATCCCACATTTCCCGAATGCGCGTATCGATGATCGAGGACTGGTAGAAGTCCGTCCCGCCGGAACAGCGCGCGATCTGGAACTGCTCGAGCGCGGCCTGCGGGCTGCTGGTCAGCGCGTAGTACTCGCCCAGGGCCTGGTGCTGGGACGCGGTCTTTCCGGTGGCGGCGAAGCTGCGCGCCTGCAGTTCGAAAACGCGCGGGTCGGAGCGGAACGCCCGCGCCTGTTCGGCCAGCAGGTCGAGCGCCTCGGCATGCCGGCCCGCGCTTTGCAGGACATCGACAAGCGCGAGTTCAAGGTAGCGGGTGCGCGGGTACTTGGCGAGCGCCGCCTTGTAGGCGCTCACGGCCCCTGCCGCATCGCCGGCCGCGGCCTTGATGCGCGCGCCGAGCGCATCGATCATCGGATGGGCGGCGCTCGCGGGGATGAGCGCGAATGCCTGCGCGGCGGCCTTGACGTCGCGCCCCACCAGATGGGTTTGCGCGAGACCGTAGCGCGCCGCGGCTTCACTGCTGTAGGCGCGCTCGGCCAACTGCGTGTTGAAGAACTTGAGCGTGTCGCGCACCCCGTCGAGGCCGGCATCGGCGGTGGCGCGCAGCTTGGCGCGCACCAGATGGAATGCCAGGCCGTCCACATGCTGCCGGTAGCGCACCGACTGCACGCGGTTCTGCACATCGGCGATGCGCTCGGTCGTCAGCGGGTGGCTGCGCACGTAAACCGGCGCGCTGGAATCGTAGGCCCGGCCCGCGCGCTGCAGCCGCTCGAAGAAGGCCGGCATGGCGCTGACGTCGAAACCCGCCTTGTGAAGGGTGTCGAACCCGACGCGGTCGGCCTCGCGCTCGAAATCGCGCGAGTAGGCCAGCTGCGATTGCACCTGGAACGCCTGGGCGCCCATCATCGCGCCGGCCGCGGCCTGGCCGTTGGAACGCGCCGCCAGCAGGGCCAGCGCCATGGCGATCATCGACACCATCGAGTTGCGCTGGCCGGCGCTGACGCTGCGCGCGATGTGGCGCTGGGTCAGGTGCCCCAGCTCATGGCCCATCACGCTGGCGGCCTCCGATTCGCTCTGCGCCGCCATCAGCAGGCCGCTGTTGACGCCGATGTAGCCGCCAAGCATCGCGAACGCATTGATGGTCGGATCCTTCATGACAAAGAACTCGACTTCCATGCCGGGGTCGGGGCCGGCGGCGATCAGGCGCCGGCCCAGTTCCTCGCAATACGCCTTGATTTCGGCGTCGTCCAGGTAAGCGACGTCGCGGCGCAGGTCGCGGTAATAGGATTCGCCGATGCGCCGCTCCATCTGCGGTGAGAGCGTGCCTGCGGATTCGTCACCAAGATCAGGCAGGTTCTGCGCGCCCGCCGTGGTACCCCCCATGGGGCCGGCCGCAAGCGATAGCGCGAGCAGCAATGCGAGGGCGCGCCGGGCGCGGGAAGGGCGATTCATGGGTGCTATGATACCCACCCAAAAACAAGGTTCCCGGCTTTCTCCGAAGCCCGCAGGAAAATTGTTGCAAGTTACAAGTTCTGGAGCCCGGTTACCGCATGAATCCGCCGAATTCGCCGCTCACGCATTTCGACAACCACGGTCAGGCGCACATGGTCGACGTGGGCGCCAAAGCGGAGACCCAGCGCCGGGCCACGGCTACCGGAAGCATCCACATGCTGGCATCGACCCTCGCGCTGATCGAGTCCGGCAGCGCGAAAAAGGGCGATGTGCTCGGCATCGCGCGGATTGCCGCCATCCAGGCCGCCAAGCGCACCTCCGACCTGATTCCGCTTTGCCATCCGCTCGCCTTGACGCGCGTCGCCGTTGAATTCCAGACCGTCGCGACACCGCCTTCGGTGCAATGCACGGCAACGGTGGAAACCCTGGGGCGCACCGGAGTCGAAATGGAGGCGCTTACCGCGGTGCAGGTGGGTTTGCTGACCATCTACGACATGTGCAAGGCCGCCGACCGCGGCATGCGCATGACCGACATACGCCTGCTCGAGAAGCATGGTGGCAAGTCGGGAAGCTTCGTCGCCGACTGAACCACCGCACCGCATGCTGAGCCGGCTCCTGCGACACTTTCTGCGCCGCAGCCACTCGCCACCTCCGTCCGAGAAAGCGCCGGAAACATCCCTTGACCAAGCTGTTGCCCTGATCAACCAGGGCCGGCCGAAAGATTCGCTTGCGGCCTTGCAGCGCCTGACGGCTGCCCGGCCGGATTCGGCCCAATGCTGGCTCTGGCTAGCGCGGGCCAGGGCGGCCGTGCGCCAAGACGACGCTGCCGACGATGCCTTCGCGGAAGCCATCGAATGCGCCCTGACGCCGGCCAGCCGTGCGGCGATCCGCGCCGAGCGGGCGCGCGCCAGAGGGGATCTCCAGACGTCGCTGCTGGAACTTCGCGCCGCTTGGGCGCGACATCCGGGTGATGAGGAGATCGGCAATCAACTCGGCCTGTCTCTCGAGGCCGCGCATCATTTCGACGAGGCGGAGTCGGTTTTCGGCTATGCACTGGAACGCCAGCCTGACTCAGCAGTGCTGCTCAACAATGCCTGCAATCTTGCGGTCCGCGCGCGTGGCATCGAGGCGGGATCAAGAGCCTTCGAGCAGGCCATGCTAAGGCGGCCGGGCGACGCCGTACTGCGCTACAACTTCGCCGTGCAATGCGCCGCGGCGGGCTGCCACGAGCGGGCGGTGGAACTGTATCGCGCGGCGTTACAAAACGACCCCGGCGTCGGCATGGCACAAGTCAATCTTTCGCTAGAGCTCTTCCTGCTCGGCCGGTTTTCCGAGGCCTACGGGCATTTCGAGACGCGCTGGCATTTTGTCACCGGGCTGCGCGGCACCTACGCCC
>CANGUJ010000259.1 GCA_947456845.1 Burkholderiales bacterium
CGCTCGACCAGGTCTTCCGGGAAAAACGGGGAATCGCAGGGCACCGTGACGATGAACGGGCGCCGCGAGGCCGACAGGCCGGCATGCAGGCCGGCCAGCGGGCCCGCGTAGTCGCCGATGGCATCCGACACCACCCGAACGCCGAAGGACTTGAACTGCTCGTGGTTCTGGTTGGCGTTGATCATCACGCCGCCCACCTGCGGCGCGATACGCTCGAACACATGGTCGACCAGCCGCTTGCCGCGGAACTGCATCAGGGCCTTGTCGCGCGGTTTGCCGGCGAGGTCCGTGTTCATGCGCGAACTGCGGCCGCCGGCCAGGATGAGTCCGGTGATCGAGGCTTTTTCTGCGGGTGTCATGCGATGAGGGTGGCGGGCGGCGCCACGAAACGGTGTTGTCCGGTGAACAGCAGGTAGTGGCGCCCCTGGCAGCGGCCTATCATGGTGATGCCGACGCGCCTGGCGATCTCGTGGCCCATCTGCGTGAGACCGGAACGTGACAGCAGGATCGGGATGCCCATCTGGGCGCATTTGATCACCATCTCGGAGGTGAGCCGTCCGGTGGTGTAGAAGATCTTGTCGCCGCCGTCGACGCCTTCGAGCCACATGCGTCCGGCGATCGCATCGACCGCGTTATGCCGCCCGACGTCCTCGACGAAGTACACGATCTCGCCGCGGCTCTCGCCCGCATTGGAGCAGAGCGCGCAGCCATGGACGGCGCCGGCCTGCTTGTAGATCGATTCGTGCTTGCGCACCCGCTCCATCACCGCATACAGCACTTCCCGTGACAGGCGCGCCGAGTCGGGCAGGCGCACCTGGTCGATGGTTTCCATCAGGTCGCCGAACACCGTGCCCTGGCCGCACCCTGTGGTCACGGTCTTGTGCTCGAGGCGGGCGAGCGCGGCGGGGCTCTGCCAGTGGTTGCCGCCGCGCGTGGTGATGGCGGCGCTGGCGGTCTCCCAATCCACCTGCACCGACGCGATCTGCCCGATGTCGTCGACGATGCGCTGGTTGCGCAGGTAGCCCAGGGCGAGGGCCTCCGGCGCCGCGCCGAGGGTCATCAGGGTGACCAGTTCGCGCCGGTCCAGGTAGATCGTCAGCGGATGCTCGCCGGCGATGGGCGTCGGCACCCGTGTGCCGTTCTCGTCCACCGCATCGACCGTGAAGGTGGAGGGGCGCGCTGCCGATGTCAGGTCGGGACGCATGATGGAGAGGAGGCTAGAATCTCAAGGCGGGCCGGGCCTCACCTGCGATGACATCAACGAAGTCCTGATTCTAGCCGAACGTCGATGCGCAAGGCGGGATATCCGGCGGGCGCCGCACTGGCATGCGAGTTGCGTGCAAACTATTCGGCTTCAGACAACCGGCATCACAAGGAGACCAAGGATGGCTCAGGAAGCGGCGGACTTGCTGATACGCAACGGGACGGTCATCGACCCGGCAAACGGCATCGAGGCGAGGCTGGACGTTGCCGTCGACGGCGGCCGCATCGAGGCGGTCGCACCGGACCTGTCCGGCCTGCCCGCGCGACAAAGCATCGACGCGCGCGGCGCCCTGGTGTGCCCCGGGCTGATCGACCTGCATGTGCATGTCTACGAGTGGGTCACCAATTTCGGGGTCAACGCGGACGATGCGGGCGTCAACGCGGGGTGCACCACGATCGTCGACCAGGGCAGCGCGGGTGCCTGGACCTTCGGCGGCTTCAAGGCGTACGTGATCGACCGATCCCGCACCGATGTGCGAAGCTTCGTTTCGGTCAACCTCGCGGGCGCTCTCAAGGGCGGCATGCGCGGGGACATCCTCCACAATCCGCGCATGGTCGACATCGAGGATCTGGTGCGCGTGGCCGCGCAGCACCCGCGCCTGATCCGCGGCTTCAAGTGCCACGGCGAGTCGGGCGCGATTTCCCACTGGGGCACGGAGGTCCTGGAAGCGGCGGTGCGGGCGGCCGACCGGGCCGGACTCCCCCTTTATTGCCATACGGGCGAGTTGTTCCCGGTGGTCGAGGCCAACCGTCCGGTGGCCGAGCAGGTGCTGCCCCGGGTGGTGCCCGTCCTGCGCCCGGGCGACACGCTCGCCCATGTCTACAGCTCGATGCCCGACGGCATCATGGGCGCGGGCGATGCGGTGCCCGATATCGTCGGTCAGGCCCTGCGCAAGGGGCTGCATTTCGACGTCGGTTATGGCATCAATTTCAGTTTCGACATCGCCCGCCGCATGATGGCCGCAGGCGTCCTGCCGAACACGATCTCGAGCGACATTCACGGTGACTTCGGCAGTTACCACGATGACAGCAAGCTCGACTACAGCCTGTGCGGCGCGATGACGCGCATGCTGGCGCTGGGCATGCCCCTAGGCGAGGTGATCCGGCGCGTCACGGCCAATCCGGCAGCCATCCTGCGCGACGCCGACATCGGTTCGCTTTCCGCCGGAACCCTGGCCGACATCACGATTCTCGACCGGCTTGAGGGCGACTGGCTGCTGCGCGACGGCCGCGGCGAGGGCCTGCTGGCGACCGAGCGTCTCGTACCGCGCCTGGTGGTGCGCGCCGGCGAGGTCATCAAGCCGTCGCTGCGCTACCTGCCCGACCTTCTGCCCATGCCGCGCGCAGCCTGAGGGCGCCCCCCCCCCCACACGGGGGCGCCCCGCACTGTGGGCGGCTCCGTGTCGCCTGCACTGCGGGCGGCGCCCTGCCGCCTATCCGCACGCGTGTTCAGAGGCGGCGCTCGGTCGCTGGCGGCAGGAAGCGTGAATCGAAAATGCCGTCCGGGCTCACCGGCGTCTTGATACCGAAGGCAGCAACCACCTGCTCGATGGTGTTGTCCAGGCGCACCTTGCTGATCGCGCCAAGCCCGTTTTGCCGTACCGCTGGGGTGACGACGAAATGCTCTAGACAAAGCTTCAGGCGTTGGGCTTCGATGGCGGCATCGACGAGCGGATCATGGGCCTTGAGCGAGCGGATGCCGTCATCAGGGTTCGCCACCACCTCCTTGATCGAGCGATTGAGCGCACGCAGGAAGCCTGCTACGGCCTGGGGGCGTTCGGCCAGCATGCGCGGCGTGGCGATGACGGCGCTGCCGTACAGTTGCACACCGAAATCCGGATACCGCATCACCACGAGGTCCTCCGCCTTGACGCCGCGCGCGGCGAGGCCGGGGAGGCCGGTGAAGTAGAAGGAGGTGATCGCGTCCACCTCGCCCCTGGCCAGCATGACCTCGCGCAGCGCCGGGTCCATGGTTTTCCAGGTCACCGACTTGAGATCGATGCCGTTGGCCCGGGCGAAGATCGGGAAGGCCTTGCGCCCGGCGTCGAATACCGGCGCGCCAAGGCTCCTGCCGTTCAGGTCCGCTGGCGTCCTGATGTTCGATTTCTTCAGGGCGAACACCGCGCCCGGCATGGTGTCGTAGACCATGTAGACCGCCACGGGACGCCCCGCAGGCGGGGTGCCGGGGTTGTTGCCAAGGAACTCGATCAGCGCATTGACATCGGCAAAGCCCATATCGTAGGCCGCGGTGGATACGCGGTTGACGGCCGACGCCGAACCGGTACCGACGTCGATCTGCACGTCGAGCTTCTCGGCCGTGAAATAGCCCTTTTTCAGTGCATGGACGAACAGCGCCGACGGCCCCTCGAACCGCCAGTCGAGGGCGAAGCGGATTCTCGTGACGTCGGACTGCGCCGCAACGCCGGCGGACGCCAGGCACAGCAGGCCTGAGAGCAGGCCCGCGCAAATGCGGCGCGCGCGTGAAATGGACGGGAAGGATAGGTTCATGGCATCTCCTGGGCTAAGGTTCTCTGCCGAAATGCAATCCGCATGCCAGTCGGCCGCCGGGCGCGGCTAGTCGGCCGGCGACCGCGGGCGGCAGGCCCTTCGGGCTGCACCTGCCGCACCATGGCGACGGTGATTTCCGACATGCCTGCCTCGGCCGTGGTGGGCATGTCCGGATTGACCCTGCCGCGCGTGGCTCTGGTAATCGCCAGGCTCGCACCCTCGACCGTGGTCGAGGCGGTGATTAGACGCTGCGTCTGTCCGACCCGCCCGAGGACGGCCTAACCGCCGATGTAGGACATCTCGATCTTTCGTGCTGCCGCGCTCGCGGCGGTGCGGATCTCCGAATAACGATCGGTCCGCTCGCTCCAGATCAGGCCGATCGCCGCGGCGACTTCGTCGTCGCTGTGGCCGGCGCGCAGGAGGGCGCGCAGATCATGTCCGGCATCGGCGAACAGGCAGGTGAACAGCTTGCCCTCGGTCGACAGGCGTGCGCGGGTGCATGTGGAGCAGAAGGCCTGCGTCACGCTGGAGATCACGCCGATCTCGCCCGTCCCGTCTGCATAGCGCCAGCGTTCGGCCACCTCGCCGGTGTAGTTGGGGTCGTGCTCGATGAGCGGCATCTCGGCGTGGATGCGGCGGATGATCTCCGCCGATGGCACCACATCGTCCATGCGCCAGCCGTTCGACGAGCCCACGTCCATGAACTCGATGAAACGCACGATGTGCCCGCTGCCCTTGAAATGCCGGGCCATCCGGACCACATGATGATCGTTCACGCCCTTCTTGACGACCATGTTGATCTTGACCGGCGTCAGACCCTCGGCCTGGGCCGCGGCGATGCCATCGAGTACGCTCCGGACGGGAAAATCGACGTCGTTCATGGCGCGGAACACGGTGTCGTCGAGCGAGTCCAGCGAGACGGTCACGCGCCTCAAGCCGGCCTGCCGCAGGGCGCGCGCCTTCCTGGCCAGCAGCGACCCGTTGGTGGTGAGCGTCAGGTCCATGGGCTCGCCCGCACGTGTCTTGAGGCCGGCGAGCATCGCGATGAGATCCTCGACGTTCTTGCGCAGCAGCGGCTCGCCGCCGGTCAGGCGCAGCTTTTCAACACCGTGGGCGGCGAAGATCCTGGCCGTACGCGTGATCTCCTCGAAGCTCAGCAGTTCGGCGTGCGGCAGATACGGATAATCCTTGTCGAACACGGACTTCGGCATGCAGTAGGTGCAGCGGAAGTTGCAGCGGTCGGTAATGGATATCCTCAGGTCGTGCAGGCGCCGCCCGCGCGCGTCCGCCAGGCGGCCGTCGGGGGCGACGGCACCACGGGGGATGCGCGGCAGGGCGCCGGGTACGGCGCGGTTGACGATCGGTATAACCCTGGCTGTCACGGGGAGTGCGGGTGTTTTTCTCGGAGTGCCATATTAACAAACGCCGCTCCCCGCCCGGGCCCGGGCATCGCTACAATCGGCGAATGTCCAATCCGTCGATCCCCAATTCGTCGGTCAATCTGCTGATTCGCATGGAGCGGCAGGCGCTCTCCGCCAACCCCTGGGCCACCCATCAATGGGTGGTGTCGGCGCTTCTGCCGGAGCATGCCCCGGCGGACTTGGACGAGGACGCGCGCGTGTTCGGGCCGTTCGAGGTTCGCCTGTACCATGACGAAGCGGAGGGCTATTTCTTCAATACCTCGAGCGGTGATCCACGCGCATTCGTGATGTGGCGCCTCGGCGATGGCGGGCTCGAGGGCGAACCGGACGTCAGGTTTGTCACCCTGAGCTACAACGAAGCCGCTCGTCTGATGGACGCGCAGGAGAGGGTCGATACGCTGCCTTTGCCGGATCCTTTGCGCACGTGGCTGGAGGCCTACGTGGCCGAGCACTACAAGCCCGAGCCCAAGAAACGGCGCGTCAAGGCCTCGTTTCTGGCCCCCGGGGAACGGAACAAGCTGTGACCGAGCCTTTCGACAAGCGCCGCGAGGATTTCCTGTCGCGGTGGTCGCGGCGCAAGCGGGCCGAGCCGGAACGGCGCGATGCCGAGGACCGACGCGTGAGCGAGGCCCTCGCCGCCGAGAGTGGCGTGCCGGCGGCTGCGCCGGAGGCTGCGCCTGTCAAGGTCCCTGACGATCTGCCGCCCATCGAATCTCTGACGTCGGCATCGGATTACGGGCGCTTCATGCGGCCGGACGTGCCGCTCGCATCGCGCTCGGCGGCGATGAAAAAACTCTTTGCCGATCCGCATTTCAACGTGATGGACGGGCTCGATACCTACATCGATGACTACACGCGGCCGGACCCGATTCCGGTGAC
>CANGUJ010000260.1 GCA_947456845.1 Burkholderiales bacterium
CAGGCGCTCGAGGTGGGCTATGCCGCGGTCGTACATTTCCGCGCCGTTGTGGCTTTGCAGCACCATCATCGGGATGTCGTTCAATTCCACGCTGTAGGGTACCGACAGCACCGGCTTGTGCGCCGTAGGTATCCATACCGGTTGGTCATCCATGACCCAGTCGGCGACATATTCGATGCCGGCTTCAGACAGGTAGTCGATGGTCTCGGCGGTCTCGGTGAGTCCCGGGCTCTCCCAGCCCGTCGGCGCCTTGCCTGTGAAGGCGCGAATCGCCTCGACGGTATCGAGGATGGATTGCTTCTGGTCGGCCACCGCGTGCATGGGGCCCTGGATGTAGCCATGCCCCATGAATTCCCAGCCGGCCTCGTGCGCAGCCCGCGCCACGGGCGCGTAGCTCTTGCATACGATGCCGTTGATCGCCAGCGTCGGGACGATGCCGCGCGCGCTCAGGGCGTCGAGAATGCGCCAGAAGCCCACGCGCATGCCGTACTCGTGCCAGGCCCAGTTGGGCAGGTCCGGCTGCATGGGCTGGCCCATCGGCGGCGACAGCACGGTGCGCGGCATCGGCCGCTCCATGCCCCAGTGTTCGACGTTGACGATGATCCACACCAGCATGCGGCCCCCGTCAGGCACCACCAGTTTCGGACGGTCGATGATGGGCGAGTAAGGCACCCGCTGGCTGGGCAACATGGTCATGGCTGTTCGATCCCGGAATGCGGCTACTCGCCCTTGATGTTGTTGTCGGCGATGAGCTTCATGTACATCGCCCTTTCGGTAGCCATGAAGGCGCGGAAATCCTCCTGGGTGCCAGCGTGCGCCTCGACCCCCAGACCCGCGAAGCGCTCCCTCAGGTCGGGGTCGACCATCACCTTGGCCAGCGCGGCGTTGTAGTTGGCCACGACGGGGGCCGGCGTCCCGGCGGGCAGAAACACGCCCCACCAGTTGACGATGACCAGTCCCTGCAGCCCGCCCTCGGCGAAGGTGGGGATGTCGGGAAACAGCGGCGAGCGCTTGGCGCTGGTGATCGCCAGCGGACGCACCTTGCCCGACTTGAGATGCTGCGCGACCGGCAGGGCGTCGGAGACGATCATCTGCACCTGGCCGGCGATGACATCGACGATGGCCTGACCGCCGCCCTTATAGGGGATGTGCGCCATCCTGATGTTGGCTTGGCGCATCATCAGCTCGGCGGCGAGATGCGACAGACTGCCCGGGCCGCTGGTGGCGAAATTGATGGCGCCCGGCTTGGCTCGCGCGGCCCCGAGCAGGTCCGCTAGGGACTTGAACGGGGACGCCGCCGGCACCACCAGGATGTTCGGCCCGGTGGTGGTGAGCGCCACCGGAATGAAGTCCTTTTCCATGTTGTAAGGCACCTTGGAGATCAGCGGATTCACAGCCGCCGGCTGCATGTTGCCGATCACGAAGGTGTAGCCATCGGCCGGTTGGCGGGCGGCGAATTCCATGCCGATCGAGCCGGCCGCGCCGGGCTTGCTTTCGATCACCACCGGCTGACCCCAATGCTCGTTGAGCTTCTGACCCATGATGCGCGCCATCAGGTCGGAACTGCCGCCAGGGGGATAGGTCACGACCAGACGCACCGGCTTGTTGGGAAAGTTCTGTGCGGTCGCCGCCAGCGGCAGCGCGGCGAGGAGGGACAGCGCGAGGACGCGCGCACACATACACAACGCAGATTTCATGGGGGTCTCCTAGGTCTCGTGTAGGCCACGCGCATGAGGAATCGCAGGGACCCTGGCCTAAGCCTCGCGTCCCCGGCACGCTCCAACCGCGGAACATGGCGACCCCGGCACACGCCTACAAGAAACTCATGTAATGACGAATAACGGCGGATGATGGCAGATGGTGCTGTCTGATGACGATCCCCGCGCCCCGCACGCCGCTTCCGCTTGTAGTCTATATTATCGCTTGCTAAATAAACAACCCCAGACAAACCCCCATGGCCACCCTCTCCACACCGCAGCAAGCCGCACGCCCAGACCAGACACTGTCGCGCAACATGAAGCTCTTGGCCCACAACGACCTCTCTGGTTTCGGCGGCATGGGCGAAGGCATCTCCATGCAGGTCACCGCGAATGGCCGGCGCATCCTGTGGCTGGCGCACGAATCGGCACCCAAGAACTTTACCGGCGTGGACGTGACCGATCCCAAGAACCCGCGCATGATCGTGCAGACCGAACTGCCGCACGCCAAGGTCCGCTCCAACTCGCTCGACGTTGTGGGCGACATTCTCGCGGTGGCCTACCAGACCCAGGTGCCGGGCATGAAACCGGCGGGCGTGGACCTGTTCGATGTAAGCGTCCCCGAGGCGCCGAAGCTGATTTCGCATTTCGACTGTTCGGGCCCCTATTCGCGCGGCGTGCATGCGGTATGGTTCGTCGACGGCAAATACGTCCACATGTCGTCGGGCGCGCCTGACTTCCAGCCGCGCAACCAGCTGGACGACCAGTTCTACCGCATCCTCGACGTGTCCAATCCGTCCAAGCCCGTCGAGGCGGGCCGCTGGTGGTATCCCGGCACCCGCGAAGGGGACGCCGAACCCGCGCCGCAGCGCCTGGTCAGCAAGTTCGACACCGGCTTTCGCGCGCACAACACCAACGTGTTTCCCGAGCGCCCGGACCGCGCCTACATCGGCTACATCGACGGCGGCGCCTTCGTGCTCGACATCTCCGACATGTCCGACATCAAGGTCAAGTCGCACTGGAACCATTCGCCGCCGTTCAACGGCTTCATCCACACGCTGCTGCCCCTGTTCGAGCGCAATCTCTGGGTCGTGTCCGACGAATGCGTGCAGGACGGCGGCGCCGACTGGCCCAAGCTGGTGTGGGTGGTCGACTCGCGCAACGAAGCCAACCCGGTGCCCATCGGCACCTTCCCGGCGGCGCCCTATGACGCCTTCGCCAGGCGCGGCGGCCGCTTCGGCGCGCACAACATGCACGAGAACCTGCCCGGTCCGGCCTCGTTCCGCTCCGACACCATCATCGTTGGCACCTTCTTCAACGCCGGCGTGCGCGTCTACGACACCACCAATCCGTACCAGGTGGAGGAGATCGCCTATTACGTGCCGGGCGCGCCGCCGCTCTCGCCGGCCGGCGCCATCCAGTTGAACGACGTGTTCGTCGACGAGAACCGCATCGTCTACACGGTGGACCGCTTCGGTGGCGGGCTCTATGTCCTCGAGATGAATATCTGAGCATGGCCACCGGGCGCGACCCGCTCGCCGGCAAGCTGCCGGTCACGCTGATCACCGGATTTCTCGGCAGCGGCAAGACCACCCTGATCTCGAAACTGGTGCGCCACCCGGACATGAACCGGGTGGCGGTGGTCATCAACGAGATCGGCGAGATCGGCATCGACCATGATCTGGTCACAATGTCCTCGGAGAACATCTCCCTGCTCGCCAACGGTTGCATCTGCTGCACGGTGCGCACCGACCTGCAGGAAACCCTGCGTGAACTGTTCAACCAGCGCCGCGCCGGCCTGATGGCCGACTTCGACCGGGTGATCGTCGAGACCACCGGCATGGCCGATCCCGCGCCGGTGGTTCAGACCATGGTGAGCGATACCCTGCTGGAGGCGCAATTCCGGCTCGACGGCGTGGTGACCCTGGTCGACGCCGTCAACGGCGCCCACCTGCTGGAGCATCAGCCCGAGGCAGGCAAGCAGGTTGCCCTGGCCGACCGCATCCTCATCACCAAGGGCGACCTCGCGAGCCCGCAGCAGATCGGCGATCTCGAGGCAACGCTCCATGCGATCAACCGGCAGGCCGACATCCGCCATGTGCTGATGGGCGAGATCGCGCCGTCGGAACTGACCGGCCTGGGCATGGGCAGCGCGCGCGCGACCGACGCCACCCTGCGCTTTCTGGGCGAGAAGCTGGACGCCGCTGCCGGAGAAGGCGAGCGCTATCTGGGCGCCCGCACCACCCGGCACGACCCGCGCATCGGCACGCTGTCGCTGCGCTTCGACACCCCGTTCACCTGGGACGCGTTTTCGGCGGCCCTGCAGCTGCTCACCAACCTGCGAGGGCCGGACATGCTGCGCGTCAAGGGCATCGTCAATGTGGAAGGCAAGCCGGTGGTCGTGCAGGGCGTGCAGCACATCTTCCATCCGCCGGTGACCCTGGACCGCTGGCCGAGCGAGGATCGCGGCACCCGGCTGGTGTTCATCACGCGCGGCATCCCGGCCGCGTCGATCCGCAGCCTGTTCGACGCGGTGGGCGCGATCGCCTCCGCCGACTGAAAAACCCGACTCCGCAGAACCCGGCATGCCCGTTAAACCCAGGGTCATCATCGTCGGTGGCGGCATCGGCGGCCTGTTCGCCGCCAATGCGCTGGTCGCGCAGGGCATCGAAGTCGCGGTCTACGAGCAGGCCGCCGCGCTGGGCGAGATCGGCGCGGGCTTCTACCTCACGCCCAACGCGGTGCGCCACCTGCAGCGCGTGGGTCTCGGGCAGGCCGTCGAAAGATGGGGCGCGCGGGTCGGCCCGGCGTCGCATTATTTTCGCCACGACGGCACGCCGATCGCGCCGGTGCAGGTGACGGATGCCAATGGCTGGAACGCCAACTTCGGCATGCACCGCGCGGACTTCGTCGAACTGCTGGCGACCAACCTGCCGGCCGGCATCGTGCGCACCGGCCACCGGGCGACCGGTTTCGAACAGGACGACGCGAAAGCGCGCGTCCGGTTCGCCAACGGCGTCACCGCCGAGGCCGACGTCGTCGTGGGCGCGGACGGCATCCACTCCGAAATGCGCCCCTGCGTCTTCCCGCCTTCCACGCCGGTATTCCACGGCACCGTTTCCTACCGCGGCCTGGTTCCGCGCGAACGCCTGCCGGACTGGCCGATGGACCGCTGGCTCATGTGGGCCGGCCCGTCCAAGCACTTCCTGGTCTTCCCGGTGCGCCATGGCACCATGGTCAATTACGTGGGCTTCGTGCCCGCCGATGGCGAAATGAAGGAGTCCTGGTCGGCACCGGGCGACCCCGCGGTACTGCGTCGCGCCTTCGCAGGCTGGGACCCGCGCATCGGCCATGTTCTCGAACAGGTCGACACGACCTTTCGCTGGGCGCTGTACGACCGCGAACCCCTGCCCACCTGGAGCCGCGGCAGGCTGACCCTGCTGGGCGACGCGGCCCATCCCATGCTTCCCCATCTGGGGCAGGGCGTCAACCAGTCGGTCGAAGACGGCATCGCGCTGGCGGCCCTGCTGGCCGCCGTGGATCCGTCAGGGGTGCCCGCGGCCCTCGCGGCCTATGAAAGGCTGCGCCGCGAGCGCGTGGCCGACGTGCAGCGCGGCGCCAGGCAGAATGGCCTGCGTGTCGACTCCGCCTATGCCGACCTCAAGGTGCGCGACGCCGAACTGGTCGCCCATGCCGAGTTCCGCAAGCATCTCTACGCCTACGACGTGTTGCCGGAGGCGCTCGCCGCCGCCAGGGCGCTGGCGGCTTAGCCGGGCGCGCCCCGGGCGCGCCGCATCAGGCCGGCCCGATGTCCCGCGCAAGATACACGTCCTGGATGGCGTTCAGGAGGGCGATGCCCTCGGGCATGGGCTTCTGGAAAGCCTTGCGCCCGGAAATGAGCCCCATGCCGCCGGCGCGCTTGTTGATGACCGCGGTGCGCACCGCGTCGTGGAGGTCGTTCTCGCCGGAGGCGCCGCCCGAGTTGATGAGGCCGGCGCGCCCCATGTAGCAGTTGGCCACCTGGTAGCGCGCCAGGTCGATCGGGTGGTCCGATGCCAGTTCGGAATACATCCGCTTGTCGGTTTTCCCGTAGGGATTTTCCTTGGTATCGAGGGCCGGATAGCCACCGTTGTTCTCGGGCAGCTTCTGCTTGATGATGTCGGCCTCGAGGGTCGCGCCGAGGTGATTGGCCTGGCCGGTCAGGTCGGCCGAGAGGTGGTAGTCGAGGTCGCGCTTGAAGGCGGGATTGCGCAGGTAGCACCACAGCACGGTGGCCATGCCCATCTCGTGCGCCGCGGCGAACGCCTGGCCGACCTCCACGATCTGCCGGCCCGATTCGGG
>CANGUJ010000261.1 GCA_947456845.1 Burkholderiales bacterium
AACCTCCGGACATGCGTTGGACGCGGGCCATCGGCCTCGCGCTTGCCGCTCCCCCTGTCCTCGGTACCTGAAAGTTTCGGCCCTTGCGGCCTTGCTCCTTCGGTGCGCCCCTTGGCGGGGCGGCTCTCCAGACGGCGTTGGTGTTGTGCAGTACATGAACCTGAGCGTGCATGGGAGTTTGCGCCTTCGGTGGCCGCATCCTGCGATGCGGCGCTCTCCTGCGGTGAAGATGATTACATCATGTGGTGCCTTCCCCGGTCTGGAGAAATTTTTCGGCCAGCATCACCCAATAGGCGGCGCCGACCGGCAGGTTGTCGTCGTTGAAGTCGTAGGCCGGATTATGAACCATGCAGGCGCCCGGACCCGCCCCTTCGCCATTGCCGATCAGCAGGTAACTGCCGGGCACGCGCTCGAGCATGAAGGCGAAGTCCTCGCTGCCGGTAAGCGGCGGGCCCTGCGGGCTGACGTTCGTGGGCCCCACCAACGCGATGCCGACGTCGCGTGCGAAGGCGGTTTCAGCCGCGGCGTTGACCAGAACCGCATAGCCGGCACGCCAATCGATGCGCGCGGTAATGCCGAAGCTCTCCGCCTGCGCCATCACAAGCGCGCGGATGCGCCGCTCGAGGGTGGCGCGGACCTCGCGGTCCAGCGCGCGCACGCTCAATTCCAGCGTGGCCGTGGCGGGGATCACGTTGTTCGCACGCCCGGCATGCAAGGCGCCAACCGTGACCACCGCTGTCTGCAGCGGGTCGATGTTGCGCGACACCACCGTCTGCAGGGCCATCACGATGGCGGCGGCGGCGACCACCGGATCGGCCGCCCGGTGCGGCATGGCGCCGTGGCCGCCCACGCCTTCGAGGGTGATGGTTGCGTAGTCCGAGGAGGCCATCGCTGCGCCTTCGCGAAACACCAGGTGCCCCTGGCGGATGCCGGGCATGTTGTGCATGGCGAAGATGGCGTCGCACGGATGGCGTTCGAACAGGCCGTCAGCCATCATGCGCAGCGCACCGCCGCCGCCTTCCTCCGCGGGCTGGAAAATCAGGTTCAGCATGCCATCGAACCGGCCATGCCGTGCGAGGTGGTGCGCCGCGGCCAGCAACATCGCGGTATGGCCGTCGTGCCCGCAGGCATGCATCACGCCGCCATGACTGCTGGACCACGCCACGCCGCTGGCTTCGTCGAGCGGCAGTGCGTCCATGTCGGCCCGCAGGCCGAGGCGCTTGCGGCCGGTACCGCGGACCAGCGTTCCGACCACGCCGGTCCCGCCGATGCCGCATTCGACGGCATAACCCCATTTCTCCAGACACTCGGCCACCAGGGCAGCGGTGCGGTGCTCTTCAAACGCCAGTTCCGGGTGGCGATGAAGGTCGCGCCGCAGGGCGACGAACTCGCCGGAGCGGGCTTCCAGGGCGGTGAGGATGTCGTGCACGGGCGCGTCGGTCAAGTGCGCTGCCTACTGCGGCTGCAGGTTGATCTGCTTGGCGATCGCGCGATAGCGCGCGGTCTCCATCTCGAAGAAGCGCGCCGACTCGGCGAGGCTCATCGGTGCCGAAGGGTGCTGGGTTTGCGCCGCCAGTTGCGCGCGTACCGCGGGGTCGCGCAATGTCTTGCCGATGGCGGCATGCAGGCGAGTGACCACATCCTCCGGCGTGGCTTTCGGGACCATGAAGCCGGTCCAGATCTTGTAGGCGAAGTTCTTCAGCGCCTGCCCCTCGGCAACGGTAGGCAGGTTCTTCAGCAATTCGGAGCGTTGCGCCCCGAGCTGGCCGATCACCTTCAGGCGTCCCTGTTCGGCCAGCGCGCCCATCCCCGCGCTGTATACCAGCACGGCGAAGTCGACCTGGCCGCCGCCGATGTCCTGCAGCAGCGGTGCGTTGCCCTTGTACGGCACGTGGGTCAGCTTGATCCCGGTCTCCGCCTGCACGTTCTCCAGGATGAGGTGGTACAGCGACCCTACGCCCACGCTGCCGTAGCTCAGGGGCTTGTCCGGCGACTTGCGCGCCAGGGCGATCAGGTCGTCGACCGTATTGACGGGCAGGTCCTTGCGGGTCACGAACACCATGACGGCATCGGCGACCGGATGCACGAGGCGGAAATCCTCGGCCTTCAGCCTGACCGCGGCATTGGCCAGGGGCGCCAGGATGACTTCATTCGGTGACCCTTGAAAAACGAGGTGTCCGTCCGCCGGCGCGGCCAGCACCTTCTGCGCGGCCAGCGCGCCGCTCACACCCCCGAGGTTCTCCACCAGCACCTGCTGGCCCAGTTCCTTGCCGAGCGGGGCGTTGAAAATGCGCCCGATCGCGTCGGAAGGACCGCCCGCCGGGTAAGGCACCATGAGGCTAACGGTCTTGGCAGGCCAGTTCTGTGCCAGGGCAGCGCCCGCTACAAGCAGCGACCCGGCCGTCAGGCCCAGTAAATATCGGAATTTCAGCATCGCGACTCCCGGTTGACTGCAGATGGTGGGTGGACCTCTGAGGATGCCAATGTATGGACCGTCTGCGCTAATGTCCAATGCATTGTTTTTTGCATTATGATAAATGGAACTCATGGAAAACGGAGGCGCCTCGTGACGCTCGTTCAACTGCGGCATTTGCTCTCGTTGGCCCGGACGGGATCCTTCAGCAGGTCGGCCGCGGAGTCGTTCCTGACCCAACCTGCCTTGAGTCGCAGCATCCGCGCGCTCGAGGATGAACTCGGGCAGGCGTTGTTCGACCGCGTCGGACGCCGCAGCGAAGTCACGCCTTTCGGACGCGAAGTGGTCGAGTACGCGCGCGGTATCGTGGGCGCGGCAGACGATCTGCGCGAAAGCGGCGCCAAGACCGCGCGCGGCGAAAGGGGGACCTTGCGCATCGGCCTGGGTTCGGGACCCGGCGCGCTGTTGATGACGCCGCTTCTGATGCATATGGCGACGCGCCATCCGCGCCTGCGGCTGGAAATCTCCCGCGGCCGTACCGACCTGCTCGAGCGCAGCCTGCGCGAGCGCAGCGTCGATGCGCTGGTGGTGGACGCCCGCTCCCTGGTGCCCGCACCGGATTTGCGGGCGACCCAGTCCCATGAGACGCGCGGTTCGTTCCTTTGCCGGCGCGGCCACCCGTTGGCCCGCAAGCGGGGGGGCGTGACCTTCGCGCAGGTGCGCGAATATCCGATCGCTTCGACGCCCCTGAGCGACGAAGTGGCGCGCGTGCTGGTGGAGCGCTACGGTCCGGAAGCGCACCCCGCGAGTTGCGTCACCCTGCGCTGCGAGGAGATTCCGAGCCTGGTCGAACTGACGCGCAACACCGACACGGTGCTCATCGCCATCCGCGCCGCCGGCACCGATTTGCATGAACTGGCGATGCGGCCCGCTCTGGATTTGACGGCGCGATTCGCGATCGTCACGCTGGCAGGCCGCAGCGAAGCGCCCGCGCTGCCGATCGTGCGCCGCCTGGTGAACGAGATCCTCCAGGATGCCTGATCAGGTCGCCTTCAACGCGTGTGATGAAAGGTTCGCCAACGGGTGGGGGACGTCCTTTGCCGGCGCCGTTCTCCCTGTGCAGGATGTGCACCTCGCCGTTGTGGAGCGCGAATGACCCATGGTTGAGCGCCTGCACCCCGACGAAGCCCTTGCTGATGCCGCGCAGTTATAGAACCGGGGTGGCCTTAGTCAACGCCATGTCCTGGCGGCGACGGATCTTTTCGGGCTTCATGAAAACGAGCGCATTCAAAACAGGGGAGAGAGCTGCTTGCCCGGCGCGGGCACAAGCCAGTGCGAGCGCCTGGAGGCGACCAGGGGCGCGGTGGCCGCGGCGAAGGCGGCCCAGCCTGCTTGCCCCTCGAGTTCATCGCGCCAGCGGCGCGCCTGGACCTGGTCGCCGTGCCAGCGCAGGATGGTCACCTCGTGCAACGGTCCGACCAGGGTGTGGAACACCCCGATCAGCCGCTGCGTTGCCAGCGGGGCTGCGCGCAGCCCCTCCGCCTTCCATGCCTGCCAGTAGGCCGGTAGGCTGCCAGGGCGCAGTTGAATGACTTCCATTTCTACGCATACCGCGCCGGCAAGGGCGCCGGTGTCCAGCGGCATGTCGCCGGGCAGCCAGTCCGATGTCGCGCTCCAGAGCGGGTTGAGTTCGCCGACCGGGGCGTGCAGCAGGAACTTGTTTTCCTGCGCCGAGAGGAGCGAGCGCACCTTCTTGAAGTAGGGATTGAGGGCCTCGACGCGATACAGGCCGTGCAGGCGCTGATGCCAGTCCTCGTAGCTGTCGAAGCGCCACCAGTGGACGATCGCGTCCTGCCCGTCGATGCGCGCGGAGAAGTAGCCCATCAAGCGTTCCATGATGGGCCGGACCAGTTCGAATCCGCGTTCGTGCTGGAGTTCCCAGAAGCGCGCGGCGGAATCGGCGGTCAGGGTGTAGACGCGTTGCTCGAATAACAAACCTGTCTCCCTTCAAACGCTCCGCGATGGCAGCGGATCGGCTTGGCCGACCCCGTTTCACAAAGTATCACAGCTCGGGATACTTCTCAAAACGTACTGCGATCCGCATGCGGGGCCGGCACCCTGCCCGGCCGTTCGCCGGCCTGCCACAAGCGGCCCGGGCCCGCGCACGATGGCGGCGGCTATTGCACCGATGCGGGCGGGTGCGGATTGCGATAGTCGAACATGAACAGGCTTACCCACTCGATGCCCGGATCGGCCGCGTAGGCGTGCGCGAAATCGCGCCGTCTGTCGGCGATGAAGATGTGGCGCTCGATCACGCAAGGCCCGCGCACGTCGGACCGTTCGATCACGGTGAGTTCCAGGTCCATGGCGTTCGCGCCGACCGAGAAGCATGCGGCCAGAAAGTCGAGCTGTTCGCGCAGGGGCAGATCCTCGAAGCCCTTTACGCGCGTCACCACCGTGCAGCGGCGCACGGACCGGAGCGGCGGGAGCTTGCAGCGCAGGCGCGCCGTGGGGGAGGGAAGTCGGCTGTCTGTGGGTAGCATCTGTCCGTATCTCTCTCAGGTTGGGCGGTCTCGGGACGATCCGGCCGGCCCGCATCGCGCATTCGCGCCGCGACCAGCCGCGCCATCGAATGCCCTTGTCATGATGGAGTCGATTATGTCGGTTCGATGCGTGGGAAAAAGCAAAAAAGCGTCAGGCTTGACACTTTGTAAAGGATTGGCCGACGGCGGCGCCGAGCCGCTTGTGCGATGGGATGGGCCATTTCTGCCGGTGCGCGGCGCATGGCGGATTTCTTGGCCGGGCCCGGCAGCCGCTGTGTCAGCGCGCGATACCGAAGCCGTACCGTGTCCACACCGCGCGCGCCTCGGCGGCGCCGAGGTAGTCGAGGAGGGCCTGCGCGGCGGGGTTCTTGCGGCCCGCCACCAGCGCGCCGGGATAGACCACCGGCGGGTGCAGGCCCGGCGCAAAGGTATCGACCACTCGCGTCCTGGGCTCGGCCCTTGCGTCGGTGGCATAGACGATGCCGAGCGGCGCCTCGCCGCGCGCCACCAGCACCAGCGCCGCGCGCACGTTCTCGGAGCGGGTCAGGGATTTTTCCACGCCTTCCCATACGCCCAGGGCGGCGAGCGCGGCGCGCGCGTACTTGCCGATCGGCACCGTGTCGGGGTTGGCGAGCGCAAGCCGGCCGCCCTTGAGCGCCGCCTGCAGCCCGAAATTTGGGCCGATCGCGAGCCTGATGTCGCTGTCGGCCGGCGCCACCAGTACCAGCGTGTTGAGCAGCAGGTTTCGGCGCGTGCCGGGCTCGATCAACTGGCGCCGGGCGACGTAGTCCATCCAGTCCTCGTCCGCGGAGAGGAACAGGTCGGCCGGCGCGCCGTTCTCGATCTGCCTGGCGAGCGCATTGCTGCCGGCGTACGACACCCGCACCTGATGGCCGGTACGCAGGCTGAAGGCGCGCACGTTTTCATCGAGCGCCTCCTTGAGGCTGGCGGCGGCGAACACGGTGATGTCGGCCGCGCCGGCGCGGCCGGCGCCGGCGGTGAGCCAGATAAGGAGGAGAATCTTGACGAGCATGCGCATCGGTGCGGTCCGGCGGACGTGAATCGGCGGGCGGGCCGG
>CANGUJ010000262.1 GCA_947456845.1 Burkholderiales bacterium
CGCCCTGGTACTGCGAGCAGCCGATGCGCGTCGCCGTCGACATGGAGCAAAGCGAGGAACAGATCATGGCGCAGTCGGAAGCCATCGCGCGGGCCGCGCCGCGCTTCCAGCCGCGCGAGCAGTGGGTGGCGGAAATGACCCGCCGTATGGAAGCAGGCATTCATGCCTGAGGTTTTCGATGTCGCGATCGTCGGCTACGGGCCTACCGGAGCCGGACTGGCCAACCTGCTGGGCCAGGCCGGCCTCGCGGTCGCGGTATTCGAGCGGGAGGCGGCAATTCATCCGCTGCCGCGCGCCATCCATTTCGACGGCGAAGTCATGCGGGTATTCCAGTCGATGGGCCTTAAAGCGCAGGTCGAAACGGTCTCGCGCCCCGGCATGAAGGGCATGGAGTTCGTCAACGCTTCAGGGCGGACACTGCTGGTGCGCGGCGGCACCTCGCTCAACGGGCCGCATGGCTGCGCCAACAACCACTATTTCCATCAGCCCGATCTCGAGGCGGTCCTGCGTACCGGCGCCGAACGCTTCGCCTCGGTCCATGTGTTCGGCCGCCATGAAGTCGCTGCCATCGAGCAGGAAAAGGATGCCGCCCACCTGTCGGTCAGGAACCTCGCCGATGGCAGCCGTACGCAGTTCCGCGCCCGCTACGTGGTGGGCTGCGACGGCGCGCGCTCGCTGGTGCGCCGCCTCATGGGCAGTCCGATGTACGATCTCGGGCTGCACCAGCCCTGGCTGGTGTTCGACGCGATCCTCAAGCGCGCGGCTGACCTGCCGGATCACACGGTGCAGTACTGCGACCCATCACGCCCGGCCACCTATTGCCATGTGTTGGGCAACCGGCGCCGCTGGGAAATCATGCTCATGCCAGGCGACGATCCCGCCACCATCGCGCAGCCGGACAGCGTCTGGAAGCTGGTATCACGGTGGATCGGGCCGGACGACGCCGATATCGAGCGCGCAGTGGTCTACACCTTCCATTCCGTCATCGCGCGCGGCTGGCGCCGCGGGCGGATGCTGCTCGCCGGCGACGCGGCGCACCAGACCCCGCCGTTCCTGGGTCAGGGGTTGTGCGCAGGGATCCGCGACATCGCCAACCTCGCCTGGAAGCTTGAGCTGGTGCTCGCCGGCAGGGCGGCCGACACGCTGCTCGACACATACGAGACCGAGCGTGCGCCGCATGTGCGGGAGTTCATCGCACTGGCCGTCAAGCTCGGGGACGTCATCCAGACCACCGACCCGGTAGTCGCTGCGCAGCGCGACAGCCGCTTCCAGACCGGCGCGCCGGAGATTTTCGAGTTTCCTGCCCCGGGGTTGGGCCCGGGCCTGCATACCGGCGCCGGCGCCGGCACCGGCCAGCCGTTCCCGCAGCCAGCCCTCGCGGACGGCCGCCTTCTCGATGCAGTCACCGGGCGGAACTTCGCCCTCATCGCGCGCCGCAGCCTGCTCGGCGAGCTCGATGGCCCCACCCGCGCGCGCCTGACCCGGGCGAACGCGGTCTGCGTGGACGACCGCAGCCCCGCCATCGCGGCCTGGCTGGACAGCCAAGCGGCCGCGGCCGCGCTGGTGCGGCCGGACCGCTACGTGCTCGGGACGGCCGGCGACGCCCCCGGCGTGGCGCGCCTGGCGGACAGACTGCCGCACAGCGCCGCGGAAACGCTCGCCGCATGACCAGCCTGACCCGCATGCTGGCTATCATCGACCTGTTCGACGAGGGCGCTTCGATCTGGACAGCCGAGGCGATCGCGGCTCGGCTGGGCTATTCGCTGCCAACCGGTTACCGCTATGTGCGCGAACTGCACGAGGCGGGCCTGTTGCGCCGTGCCGGCGGTGGCACCTATATTCTCGGTCCGCGGGTGATCGAACTCGACTACCGCATCCGGGTCGGCGACCCCCTGCTCATCGCCGGCCAGCGCGTCATGCGCACGCTGGCCGACCAGACCGGCTGCGACGTGGTCATGGGCAGTCTGTACGGCGAGCGCATCGTCACCATCCATCAGGAGCACGGCGCCGAGGGGGTGAGCGCCTCGTACGGACGCGGCCGGCGCATGCCCCTGTACCGCGGCATGCTGTCGAAGGCGATCCTCGCCGCACTGCCGCGGGCGCAGTTGCGCAAACTCCATCAAAGCACCGGCGAAGAGGCGCAGGCGGGCAGTTTCGCGCACAACTGGGATGGCTTGCTCACCGAAACCAGGCAGATCAGGAAGGCCGGCTACAGCATCTCCCAAGGCGAGCTCGATCCGGGCCTCACGGGCATTGCCGTGCCGCTCACCCGCGAAGACCAGCGCCTCGCCGCCGCACTCGGCTTTGTCCTCACCCATCGGCGCTTCGCCACGTCCGACCGGGACCGATTGGTCGAGCTGCTGCGCGGAGCCGCCGCCGACATTGCCGGCGCGCTCTCCCCGCCCTCCCGGCTTGCCGCGACTGTGGCGACGTCGTCGAACCGGCTGGGCCCGACGCGCGCACCCGGCTAGGGCCGCGCGCCGTTGAAGGCCTGCCCCAGCACCTCGGCATTGTGTTCGCCGAGGTTGGGGGGCCAGCCGCCTGATGTCGGGCTGGGTCTTGGATCAGGTGCCGGGAAAACGCGCCAAGCGCAGCCTGTCCTCGGTGGCGTGCTCCCGTTCCCCCCAGAAACCGACAGCATTGAGATGCGGATCACGCAACAGATCATCGATCGAATTGACCTTGCTGGCCGGGATATCCGCCGCCTCGAACAAGGCGAGCCATTCCCGAGACGTCTTTTCGGGCAGCCGGGCCACGAGAAATGCCCCCGCTCTTCGGCGTGGATGGTGCGGGTCGGCAGATCCTTGAAGCGCGGGTCGCGCGTGAGCAGCTCCGCGATGCCGATCATGGCGCCGAACCTGCTGCTGGTATCCACTATCGGCGCGGGCCACGACACCGTGGATCTCAAGGCCTGCACCCGGGCACGCGTGCTGGCGGTCAGCAAGAGCGGCGGGGGCAACGCGCAAGCGGTGGCCGAGCACACCCTTGCGATGATGCCGGGACTGGCCAAGCGCCTACCGGGAGCCGCCGCGCGCATGCGCCGCGCGCCCGGGATCGTGCGCGGGAACTACATCGGGCGCAATACGGCCGGCCGCACCCTGGGCATCGTCGGCTTCGGCCATGTCGGACGCCGCCTCGCGACCCTGTGCCTGGCCGCCCTCGGCATGCGCGTACTGGTTTGCGACGCGCATCGTGCGCCGCACGAAGTGGCCGCCGCGGGCTGCGAACCCGTCTCGCTGGAAGGCGGCATGCCGGCGCGGCCGCTCAATCCCGATGCCTGGCCGCGCTACTGCGAACGCTTCGCGAGCATCATGGGCCGCGCCCCGCATGGCCAGGCTTGAACAACGCGGCGCTGCCGCATCCACACAGCGCGGCGGAGCGCGCCGCGAGACTGCCGCATGAGATTCGAAGCCCTTGCCGACACGCCGGAATGCGTCGCCCTGCGCGAAATCTGCGACCGTTTCGATGACGACTACTGGTCGCGCCCGGACCGCACCCATACCTTCCCGTTTGAATTCGCCAGGGCCGTGGCCGAGGGCGGATGGCTAGGCATCGCCATGCCCGTCGAGTACGGCGGCGCCGGCCTGGGCGTGACCGAAGCGTCGATTATGATGATGGTGGCGGGCGCCTCGGCCGGTGTTTTCGCCGCCTGCTCGAGCATCCACATCAACATTTTCGGATTGCATGCGATCGTCAAGCACCGCAGCGAAACGCAGAAAAGGGAATGGCTGCCCAAGATGATCAGCGGCGACTTGCGCGCCTGCTTCGGCGTCACCGAGCCGGATGCGGGCCTGGCCAAGATGGGGCGCCATGCCGTGAACTCCCACCAAGGTGTTCTACGACGGCCTGGAAGTGCCCGTCGAACACCGCATCGGCGAAGAAGGCAAGGGCGTCCGTTACATCCTGGACAGCCTCAACCCCGAGCGCATCCTCAACGCGGCCGAGGTCAGCGGCATGCGACGCCGCGCGCTCGATCATGCAGCCACCCATGCGAACGAACGCGTCGTGTTCGGCAGGCCGATCGGCAAGAACCAGTCGATCGCCCACCCACCGGCGGAATGCTGGTCCGAACTTTACGCCGCCGAGCTCATGACGCTGCATGCGGCTGAACTCAAGAAATCCTATTGAACTTAAGGTCATGAGCGAACCCCAACGATCCGAGGCGGTGCTTACCGAGCCGCGCGGCCGCGCGCTGTGGATATTCATCAATCGCGAGGCACGCCGCAACGCGATCAATCCCGACGCGCTGGCCGGCATCGAAGCCGCGGTGCGCGCCACCGACGGGGACCCGCGCCTGTGCGCCATCGTGCTCACCGGCAGCGGGCGCGAGGCGTTTTGCGCGGGCGCCGATCTTTCGCGCGGCACCGGCGTGTTCACAGAGGGCGGCGACGAGACCACCACCGACTTCGGCCGGCTGGCGCGGGTGGTGCGCGGCATCGGCCTTCCGCTGATCGCACGCGTCAACGGTGATTGCGTCGCCGGAGGCGTGGGCCTGATGGCGATGGCCGACCTGGCCAGCGCGGCGGACCATGCGCGCTTCGGCCTGCCCGAGGCCAGGGTCGGCGTGTTCCCGATGCAGGTGCTGGTGTACCTGCGCCGCATGCTCCACCCGCGCCATTTGAACGAGCTGTGCCTGACCGGCGAACTGATCAACGCCGAGCGCGCCCGGGAAATCGGCATCGCCAATGAAGTGGTGCCCTATGAGGCACTCGACGCCCGCGTCGATGGACCCATCGAACGCCTGTGCGGCATCTCGCCGATGGCCATCAAGCGCGGCAAGTACGCCATCGCCGCGCTGGACTCGATGGCCTTCCATGACGCGCTGGCCTTCGCCGAAACCCAGATCGCGGTCGCCTTGCGCACCGCCGACGCGGCCGAAGGGCTGGCCGCCTGCAACGAAAAACGGCCGCCGCGCTGGGCCGCGGAGACAAGCCAATGACCTCGCGCACCGTCCGCATCGGCGGCGCCTCCGGCGCCTGGGGCGACAGCCCGATGGCCATCGGCCAGTTGCTCACCGACAAGGTCGACTACCTGATGATGGATTACCTGGCCGAGGTGACGATGTCGCTCCTCGCGCGGGCCAGGCTCAAGGACCCGGAAGCCGGCTATCCGCCGGATTTCGTCGCCTACCTCAAGCCGCATCTGGCCGTCCTGGCAGAGCGCGGCATCAAGGTGGCCACCAACGCGGGCGGCGTCAATCCGCAGGCCTGCAAGCGCGCGCTCGAAGCCGCCTGCAGGGAGGCCGGCGTCGACCTGAAGGTCGCCGTCGTCGAGGGGGACGATGTCATGCCCATGATCGATACGCTGCGCGCCGAGGGCGTGCGCGAGTGGGTGTCCGGCGCCCCCCTTCCCGAGCGCCTGCTGACCGCCAACGCCTATCTCGGCGCGCTCCCGATCGCCGCCGCGCTGGGCAAGGGTGCCGATATCGTGATCACCGGGCGCAGTGTCGACAGCGCCACCGCACTGGGCATCCTGATGCATGAGTTCGGCTGGGCAGCGGACAACCATGACCTTATGGCCGCCGGCAGCCTGGTCGGACATGTACTTGAGTGCGGCCCGCAAGCCACCGGCGGCGTGTTCACTGACTGGGAGCAGGTGCCGGGCTGGCACAACATCGGCTACCCGATCGCCGAATGCGCGGCCGACGGCAGCTTTGTGCTCTCCAAACCGCCCGGCACCGGCGGCATGATCACCCATGCCACGGTGGCCGAGCAGGTGCTCTACGAGGTGGGCGATCCGGCGGCCTACATCCTGCCGGATGTGGTCGCCGATTTTTCGCAGGTGAAGATAGAGCCCGCCGGTGCAGACCGCGTGCGGGTCAGCGGCGCGCGCGGCCGGGCACCCACCACCCAGTACAAGGTATCGGCCACCTACCAGGACGGCGCACGGGCGGTGGCCATGATCGCCATCGTCGGCCCGGATGCCGCCCGCAAGGCCGAGCGCACCGCCGAGGCGCTGGTGGCGCGCGCGCGTATGCTGTTCGCCGCGCGCGGCA
>CANGUJ010000263.1 GCA_947456845.1 Burkholderiales bacterium
CGAGGGAATGGGCCGGCACGAACAGATCCTCGCCGCCGTCCGCCGGAGTCACAAAGCCGTAACCGTCGCGGTGCCGCGACACGCGTCCGACTTCCAGGATGCGCGCGATCCCGCTTGCCAACTTGCCGCCGGCACGCAGAATCAGTTCCCCGTCACCAAGCATCGCCTCGACGCGGCGCGCCAGCGCCTCGCGGGCGGCACGCGACACCTTGAGCGCGTCGGCGACCTGGGCAAGGGTCAGGTTGGGGCGCTCCTCCAGCAGGGCCATGATGACCGAGCGCGCCGGGATGGAAACGCCCGCGATGGTCGATCGAGCAATCCGCGTATCGGTACGGAACTTGGGGCGCGCAGATTTTGCCGGCGGCCTAGTTTTATTGTTTTTCAATTTTGGTTATAATCTCTTTCTCGATGTATGAAGGTGACGATGCAGGGCGGTAATACACCATCGCCTTGGTCTTTGCATCGGGCAATCGGGCCCAGATGGCGGAATTGGTAGACGCACCAGGTTCAGGTCCTGGCGGTGGCAACACTGTGGGGGTTCGAGTCCCTTTCTGGGCACCAAGTTTCCCGGTTGAAACGCAGGCGCAACGCACGCAAGGCCGCTCATTACGAGCGGCTTTTGCACTTTTGCACGGGGGAGCGTTCAGCCCAGTCCCACGCGCGCCGTGAGTTCATCGGGCCTGAGTTTGTCGTAGATCTCGAACGGCTGATGGATCCAGGGATTGTGCGGCAGGTCGTCGGCCCAGAAATCCGGCGTGAAAACCGAACAGCCCTTCTTCCAGATCACGGCGGTGCGCACTTCCCGGATGCCAGGGTAGCGGTGGCGCAGGTGCGCGACCACCACCTGCATGGTCTTGCCGGAATCGACCAGGTCGTCGACCAGGAGAATCCGGTCTCCAAGCCTTTCGTTCACCTTGGCCATGTGTTGGCCGATGGTGAGCTCGCCCTGCATCTCCGCGGTCTTGTCGGCATTGGCGAAATAAGATTGCGTCGCCAGCACGCCCAGCGGCTGATTGAAGATCCGCGACAGGGTGTCGCCGACCCTCAAGCCCCCGCGCGCCAGGCAGATGATCTGGTCGAAATCGAAGCCGGAGGCCTGCACCTTGGCGGCGAGGCGCTCGATGGCGTCGTGGTAGTCGTTCCAGGAAACGTAGAGATCGGCCATCGGGGTCACTTGAAGGGGTGTGAAAGCACGATCGTCTGGTCGCGTTCGGGGCCTGTGGATATCAACGCGATGGGCGCACCGCAGGCCTGTTCGAGCCGGCGCAGGTAATTCTGCGCATTGCGTGGCAGCTTTTCGAACTGCTGCACCCCTACCGTCGATTCGTTCCAGCCGGGCATTTCCTCGTAAACCGGCTCGCACTGCGCGGCGCCGTCGGCGCCCGCCGGGAGCAGGTCGCGGGCCTGCCCGTCCTGCATGTACCCGGTCGCGAGCTTGACGCTATGCATGCCATCGAGGACGTCTAGCTTTGTTATGCACAGGCCGGTGATGCCGTTGATCTGGATCGAGCGCTTCAGGGCGGCGGCATCAAACCAGCCGCAGCGCCGGGGACGCCCCGTCACCGAGCCGAACTCGTTGCCGCGTGTGCGCAGATGCTCGCCTGTGGCGTCCGACAATTCCGTTGGAAACGGGCCCGAACCGACACGCGTCGCGTATGCCTTGGTGATGCCCAGGATGTAATGCAACTGCCCGGGGCCGACCCCTGCGCCCGCGGCGGCCGCGCCGGCAACGCAATTCGACGAGGTGACGAAGGGATAGGTGCCGTGATCGACGTCGAGCAGCGTGCCTTGCGCACCCTCGAACAGCAGGCTGGTGCCGCCGCTGGTCGCGGCATGGAGTTCCTGAGACACGTCGGCGACCATCGGCTTGAGGCGCGCGGCATACGACATCGCCTGGTCCAGCGTAGCCTGGTAGTCGACCGGTGCGGTCTTGAGGTATTGGGTCAGGACGAAGTTGTGAAAGTCCAGCGTTTCGGCAAGCTTCTCGGCAAACCGGGCCGGATTGAACAGGTCCACCACCTTGAGCGCTCGCCGGGCCGCCTTGTCCTCGTACGCGGGCCCGATGCCCCGGCCGGTAGTGCCGATCTTCGCTTCGCCGCGCGCCGCTTCGCGCGCCTGGTCGAGCGCGACATGGTACGGAAGGATCAGGGTGCACGACTGCGAAATGCGCAGGCGATTGATGACCTTGACGCCGGCGGACTCGAGTTCCTCGATTTCCTTGAACAGCGCCTCAGGCGAGAGCACCACGCCGTTGCCGATGTAACAGGTGACCGTCGGACGCAGGATGCCGGATGGAATAAGGCGCAGGATGGTCTTGCGCGCGCCGATGACGAGCGTGTGGCCGGCATTGTGTCCACCCTGGAAACGCACGACGCCTCCCGCGTGGTCGGTCATCCAGTCCACGATCTTGCCCTTGCCCTCGTCGCCCCACTGGGTGCCGATGACCACCACATTTTTTGCCATGATTTTCCAGCGCTTCAGTTGATTGGAACGACCACCCAGTCGCCGCCGGCCGCCCGGAGTTCCCTGTTGCAGCACGGCTCCCAGGAGGCTTTGTCATGACCGGGAAGCGCAATGACGACGATCTCCCCGTCCCGCCGCAACTGGCCGATGCGGCGCTTCAGGGCGGCATCCTCGGACCAGGGCGCGAGAATACCCTCGCAAGCCGGTTCCTCCGGGGACAGGCGCGCCAATTCGCGCAGGTCCAGCGAAAATCCGGTGGCGGCGCGCGCGCGGCCGAATGCACGCCCGACCTCGTCATAGCGTCCGCCGCGCGCGATCGCGTTGGGTACGCCGTCGGCGTACGCCGCGAACACCACCCCGGAGTGATAGCTGTAGCCGCGCAGTTCAGCCAGGTCAACGCTGATCGCGGCCCCCTTGATGGAACGCGACAGGACATCCAGATCGTCGAGCGCCGCATGGATTTGAGGCAGGTCCGGCAGGGCATGCCGGGCCTCCGCGAGCACCTCGGGACCGCCATAGAGCCGAGGCAAGCGGCGCAGGGCTTCCCGGACCGGCTCGGCCAAGTCTGCGGTTGCCTCGCCTATCGCCGGCACATCCTTGGCCTGCAGCAGCGAAAACAGCCGTTCGCCAGCCTCCCGGCCGATACCGGCCGCGGTGGCCAGGGCACGGAAGACGCCCACATGCCCGAGATCGAGCCTTGCGGTCACCCCCGCCTGGCCGAGGACTTCGAGCAGGAGGCTCTGGATCTCTATATCGGCCTCGATACCGGCATGACCGTAGACCTCGGCACCGATCTGCAGGGGCTCGCGGGTGGCGGCTAAGCCGGCAGGCAGCGTATGCAGCACCGGCCCGCAGTAACACAATCGGGTAACACCCTCGCGGTTGAGCAGGTGTGCGTCGATGCGCGCCACCTGGGGGGTGATATCGGCGCGCAGGCCCATGGTGCGGCCGGTCAGTTGATCGACCAGCTTGAAGGTGGACAACTCCATGTCATGCCCGGTTCCGGTGAACAGGGAGTCGACATACTCGAGCAGCGGGGGCAGCGTGAGCTCGTAGCCGTGCACGCGGAAACGGTCCTGCACGAGGCGGCGCAGCTTTTCAATACGGCGCGCTTCCGGCGGCAGCACGTCGGCAATGTATTCCGGCAGGGCCCACTTGGACATGCGAATCGGCGTGCTGGTCGTCAGGCCACGAACAGATAAAGCAAAGCGCCACCGGCAATCGACGCCGCACCGATGAAACGGATCTGCCCGTCGCGCATCTCAATGATGCGGCGGAAGGTCTCGCGCCAGGCCGCGGGGGCGAGAAAAGGCACCAGTCCCTCGATCACCAGCATCAGCGCGAGCGCGGCAACCAACGAGGACAATACATCGCTCCGCGTCTGTTCAGCGAGACTTGGCGGCCGGCGCCGCGACCCTGCCGCCGGGGGCCTTAAGGTAACGGAAGAACTCGGAATTCGGTTCCATTACCATCACGTCTCCCTTGTTACGGAAGCTGTTGCGGTACGCCTCGAGACTCCGATAAAAGCCATAGAACTCGGGATCGCGGCCGAAGGCCTCGCTGTAGATCGCTGCAGCCCTGGCGTCGCCGTCGCCCTTGACCCGCTGGGCATCCTTGTAGGCCTCGGCCAGGATCACTTCGCGCTGTCGGTCGGCGTCGGCCCGGATCTTTTCGCTATCGGCAAAACCGGTCGAGCGAAGTTCGTTGGCCACTCGCTTGCGTTCGGACTCCATCCGCTTGAACACAGAATCCTTGATCTCGTCGGAAAACTCGACCCGCTTGAGGCGTACATCGACGACCTCCACCCCGATCTTGCCGGCGTCGACATTGACCTTGGATGAAATGTCCTGCATCACCTTGTCGCGTACGCCGGACACCATCTCGTTGACCGTGCGTTTGCCGATCTCGTTGTTGAGCGCGTCTTTCAGGCTCTGCTGGATACGATACACCGCGTCGCTCTCGCGGCCCTGCACGCTGACGTAGTAGAGCTTGGGGTCGCTGATACGCCACTTGACGAACGAATCGACCACAAGGTTCTTCTTCTCCGAAGTGATGAAGCGGTCAGAGTCGGGCGTATCGATGGTCATGATGCGCTTTTCGAAGTAGCTCACGTTCTGGAACGGCGGGGGCAGCTTGAAGTGCAGACCCGGCTCGTTGACCACCTCCTTGATCTCACCCAGCGCGAAGACGATCGCGTACTGGCGCTGGTCAACAACGTAGAGCATGGACGACGCTAGGGTCGCCAGAACGAGCAATCCGAAGATCGCCGAAATCAGGCGGCTCATCACCTGCCCTCCCGTTCACGATTGCGCTGGGCATCGCGAGAGCGCGGTTCGACCGCCGCAGGTGGCGGCGGTGTCTCGACCGCCGGCGCGCGTGCCGCCCCCATGCCGGACGGCTCGATCTGCATCGTCCCGGTACCGACGCCGGTACCGCTGCCGGTCTGCTGCACCAGCTTGTCCAGGGGCAGATAAAGCAGCGGGCTGCCGGAGCGGACGTCCACCAGCACCTTGGATGTGTTGGCAAACACCTGCTGCATGGTGTCAAGGTACATGCGATCACGCGTGACCTGGGGCGCCTTGCTGTACTCCACGAGCACCTGCTTGAACCGGCTGGCGTCACCCTCGGCGCCCGCGATCACCTTCTGCTTGTAGGCTTCGGCCTCCTCCGTCAGGCGCGCTGCGGTACCGCGCGCCTTGGGAATCACGTCGTTGGCGTATGCCTGCCCTTCGTTCTTCTGGCGCTCGCGATCCTGCCCAGCCTTGACCGCATCGTCGAAGGCCGCCTGAACGGGTTCCGGCGGCTGTGCATTCTGCAACGTGACGTTGACAATCATGATGCCGGTCTTGTAGCGGTCGACGATCTGCTGGATCAGTTTCTCGGCCGATTTCGCGACCTGCTCCTTGCCCTCATAGAGCACGAAATCCATTTTTGACTTGCCGACCAGCTCACGCATCGCCGTTTCGGCGGCCTGGAGGACGGTTTCGTCGGGCGCCCTGTTGTTGAAAAGATAATCGGTGGCCGAGGAAAGGCGGTACTGCACCGCGAACTGGATGTCGATGATGTTCTCGTCGTCGGTCAGCATGAGCGACTCCTTGAGCACCTTGGTCTTGACGCTGTTTCGGTAGCCGACCTCGACCTGACGCAATTGCTGAAGGTTGACCATCTCATGCTGCTCGATCGGGTAAGGCAGGCGCCATTTGAAGCCCGCGCGGTCGGTCAGCTGCGTGAATTTCCCGAAACGCATGATGGCGGCCGTCTGACCCTCGGGCACGATAAAGAACCCGCTGGAGGCCCAAAGAAGCACCGCGACGACGGCGACCAAGGCCACCCCGCCTCCGAACATCTTCATGTTGGGCGGCTCGCTGCCGCCCCCGGTGTTCGCGCGCGCGCCGCCGAACATGCCGGACAGCTTGCGGTTGAAATCCCGCCAAAGGTCTTCGAGGTCAGGTGGGCCCCCGCCGGTCGCGAAAGCGCGACCGGCCGCGATGCGCTGCCTGATTGTTGCTAACAGAGA
>CANGUJ010000264.1 GCA_947456845.1 Burkholderiales bacterium
ATGCTGGGCATGCGCTGCCGTACCCCCAGGTCTGCGGGCTCAATGGCGTCGGTGGGCGTCATCATCGCGGACGGAGGAGGGCTGCCAGGGCCGGATTGCCCGGCTAGCGCAAAACGCGAGTCTAACGATACGTCGATGAATCATGCTGCATAGCCCGACCCCATGGTTGTGACACGGATATTACAAACTTTGACCGTTCCCCGGCTGCGCCCGGCGGGCCCGCGCGGCGCCGCGTCAGCAATAGCCGGCCTGCGGCAGCCCCGCCGCCGCGTACAGTTCTTCGATCAGGAAGGGCTTGGTCAGCGTGGCGGAAAAGCCTTCGGCCCGGTAGCGGAGCGGGTCGTCGCGGCCCGCGTGCGCGGTGCAGGCGATGATGCGGCAGGTATCGTAGCCGGGCAGGGCGCGCAACCGGCGGCATGCCGTCACGCCGTCCATGTCCGGCATGCTGATGTCGAGCAGGACGGTGTCGAAACGCGCGAGCCGGGCGGCGGCCAGGCAGTCTCCGCCGCCGTCGACCGCCCGGACCAGCTCGACGCCGCGATGGCGCTCGAGCATGCGTCGGGCGAGGACCTGGTTGCCCGGGTCGTCGTCAACGACCAGGATTTTCATCGGATCGACTGCTCCCGCCTTGTTCCGGCAGCGTGAAACTAACGGTCGTACCGCGTCCCGGCCGGGAGTCCACTTCCAGCCTGCCTCCGAGCGCGCCGACGAGCCGGCCCGATAACGCCAATCCTAGACCGGTGCCCTTGACCGCGCCGTCGGTGCTGCTCGTGGAATGGCCGTAGGGCTCGAAGAGATGCGCCTGGCGCTCGGGCGCGATGCCCGCGCCGCTGTCGCGCACTTCGAAGCGCAGGCCGCCGCCGGGCGCGACCGCTGCAGCAAGGCCCACGGCGCCGCCGGCGGTGAACTTGACGGCATTGCTCATCAGGTTGTGCAGAACCCGCTCCAGCGCGGTGGCGTCCGTCATGAACGCGGCCGGCAGGTCGGCCGCGCAGTCGATATCGAGGCGCAGCCCCTTGGCCTGGGCCGCGCCCGCGTGCAGATTGGCCACCTGCCGCACCAACAGGCCGATGTCCGTCGAACCGACGTTGAGCGTCTGCGCCCCGGACTCGGCCTTGGCCAGGTCGAGCAGATCGTCGACGATGTTGCGCAGGTGGCGGGCGCTCTGGACGATCGCGCCGGCACTCTCCCGCGCATCACGGTTGTTCTCGGGCAGATCGACCATGAGCATCTGCGCATGGCCGGTGATGCCGTGCAGGGGCGTGCGCAATTCATGCGACACCGCGGCGAGAAAGCGCGATTTCGAGACATTGGCGGCGTCGGCGGCGCGCGCGCTTTGCGCCAGCGCGAGATTGCTGTCCTCCAGGCGCTGACCGAGCACGCGCGACCAGACGGCCAGCACGACCAGGCCGAGCATGCCCGCGATGGAGAAGAACAGGCGCACCGGCATGCGCTGCAGCGCCCCGCTGTCATGGCGCGCCTGCAGTTCGGCCAGGCCGAAGCCCACCACCACGATCAACGGGTAGGCGTCGAGCGCGCGAAACGCGTACAAGCGGGTCAGCCCGTCGACCGAACTGGTGGCCACGTAATGTCCTGCGGACGCCGTGAGCAGCTTGCTGAAGGTGGGCGTGCCGCTGATGTCCATGGCGGACTCGGTGGCGGCTTTGGTGATGCGCACCCGCGCCACCCCGTCGCGCCCGTAGAGGGCGACCACGCCGGTGTCGCCGACGATCTGGCGGTATGGCGCGATGAAATTGTCCGGGCTCACCGAAACCACCGCCACCCCGGCCAGCCGGCCGTCCGGCCCGTCGATGCGGCGCGACATGTTGAGCACCGGCTTGTCGGACACCCGGCCGACGATCGGTGCGCTGATGAAGACCTTGTCTTCGCCGGTGGAAAGGTGGATGCGGTAGTGGGTGCGATCGCTCAAGTCGACCTTCCCGGCGCCTTCGAAGTCGCGCGGGCTCGCCGATGAAAGGTAGGCGATGCCATCGGCGCGGATCATGCCCTCGAGCGGGAACAAGGATCGGTCGACCGCGTTGTTATGGCGTTCGTAGATGTTCGCCAGGCGTTCCGGCTCGCTGAGGTAGGCCTGGCGGGCGATCTTGAGCAGCTGGTCGGCGCTGCCGAAGGCGCCTTCCGCATGCCGGGCCAGGGCGAACGCCAGCGTGGAAACGGTTCCCTCCGCGGCGCTGATGGCGTCGCGCTCGGAATCGCGGTACAGGACGTAGAGCAGGATGTGTACGCCGACGGCCATGCCGACGGCGGCCACGACCAGCGGGCTGGTGAAGACCCGGCGCCAGTCGATGCGGGTGCGCGTGCCGCCCCGCGCGCCGGCGCGCTCACTCATCGAACCGCACGTCGCCCCGCAGCATGTAGCCGGCACCCCGGAAACTGGTGATCACCGAGTCCGCCTGCATCACGGCCATGAGCTTGCGCCGCAGGTTGCTCACGTGCACGTCGAGCGCGCGGTTGAGCGGCGACCACTCGCCGCCGGTGAGCAGGCGCGACAATTCGTCGCGGTCGACCACTGCCCGGGCGCGGCGCGCCAGCGCCATGAACAGTTGCACTTCCTTCTCGGTGAGGTGCGCGCTGCGGCCGGCGGGATGGGTCACGGTGCGCGCCAGCGGGTCGCAGGTGCAGTCGGCGAAACGGAGGAGCACATGCCTTGGCGTCCGGCGCGCGGGCGCAGCGCGGCGCAGCGCGTTGCGCATGCGCGCGCGCAGCACCAGCGGATCGAAGGGCTTGGTCACGTAGTCGTCGGCGCCGACGTTCAAGCCCGCGGCGATCATCTCCGCCGAGGTGAGCCCTGACAGCAAAACGAGCGGAACGTCCGAGCTGGCGCGGATCGTCCGGGCGATGGCGATGCCGTTGTCGGACGGCAGCAGGATGTCGAGCAGCACCAGCGCGGTGATCCCGTCCTCGAGAAGGCGGCGCAGCTGCGCGGCGTCGTCGACGAAGGCGAGCCGGTACTCCGCACCCAGCAGCCGCTGCAGCAGGGCGCGGATGGCGGGATCGTCCTCGAGGACCGCCACGACGGGGGCGGGGTCGGCGCACACCATGTCGCCGCCCGAGTCCGCGGCGCCCGCAGGAAGAGGTTGGTCCTGCATCGCGACTCTCGTCAGCGGCGGGCGCCGTGGCGGGGGGTGCGGTGCCGTATGCCCGGGCTCACGCCGGGTTGGCGATGGCGCCGCAGTAGCGGCCCGAAGCCGGCACGCCGATGTGGTTTACAAAACTTTGCTCGTCGCACTGGCTGCGCGCCCTACACTTTCGGCTGGGATGTGCGTGTCGGCGCAACATCCGATGGAACCTACACGGTATCATAATCCCTTGAGACAGCCCGCCGGGGCGCAGGCAGTCGCGCCGCGGCGGTTCATGAGCGCGCGTCGCATCCGAGGCCCCGGCCGATGCTGCGCCGCGCCTGCCCTGCGAGGAACCCGACCGTGAGCGCGCAGTCGAAAAGCACCGCGGCTTCCGGTGCGCCGGCCGAACCGGTCCTGCGCGCCCACAAGGAGACGCTCGAAGCCATCGCCTCGGTGGCGCGCTCCTTCGCCCATATGCTCAACAACCTGCTCGCGGTATCCAAGGGCAACCTCGCGCTGCTGAATTTCGCCGACGACCAGGCCGGCGCCGAGTCGCGCGCCATCCTGGCCGATGTCATGGCCGCCCTGGGTCGCGCGCAGCGGCTTTCCGGCCATCTGGCCGCCGTCTCCCACTGGCGCGAGTTCCGTGCCCGTACGGTCAGCCCGCAGGCTTTCTTCAGCGCCCGCGCAGAGGGTTTTTCCAACCTGCTGGGGCCGGGCCATGCGCTCGAGTTCGCTGTCGAGGACGGCCTGTCGGAGTTGCACACCGACCCCGCCTATCTTGAATTGGCCGTCAACGCCCTGCTGCTCAACGCCTCGCAGGCCATGGACGGATGCGGCCCCGTGCGCATCGAGTGCTGCCGCGGAGATGTCCCGGACCCGTCCGGACCCCCCGGCAGGGCAAGGCGGGCGGCGCCGCCGGCGCGCATGCTCCGCTTGTCCGTCGAAGACCGCGGCCGGCGTACCGCGGTCGATGCCGCCAGCCGGCTGTTTCGGGCCGGCTTTGCGGCCGACGCAGCGCCCGGCCCGGGCATCGGGCTGTGGCTGGTGCGCCAGTTCGCGCTGGCAGCGGGGGGCGATGTGTTTGCCGAGAAGTCGGCGCGCCGGCGCAACCGTATCGGCATGATGCTGCCGACCCGATGAACGGAAGCGGGCTGTCCGACCTGGCGCCCCTGCCGGCCCACCCTGCCGGCTGGGAGCAGGCGCGGGAATTTGATGGCCTGGTCGCCCTGGCGGCCACCTTGTGCGACGCGCCGGTGGCCTTCATCGGTGTCGACGCCTGCGATCGGTTCTCGCTGCGGGCCGCGGCGGGGCCGCTTCCGCAGGGCGTCCCGCACGCGCGCGTTGCCTCGCTCGAGCAGGCGGTGCAGGCCCTCGACATCCTCAATGCGACGATCGCGCACGACCTGCGCGCGCCCTTGCACGGCAGCGCCGGCTTCGCCGCGCTGCCGTCCTGTGAAGCGAAGATCGCCGCGGCTGTGCTACCGCCCGGAGCCGCGGCGGTGAACTGGAAGATCAGCCGCCTGCCCGTCGTCCGGGCCGACCCAAAGGCTGTTGCGCATCGTCATCGAGAACCTGGTCGACAATGCCGTCAAGTTCAGCAGCAAGCGGGCTGCCCCGGAAATCGTGATCGATCCCCAGCAAGCGGCCGATGGCGCGGGATTCGGCATCCGCGACAACGGCGCCGGCTTTGCCATGGGGTATGCGGAGAAGCTGATGCGGGTCGGCAGCCGGCTGCATGCCGAAGGCGACTTTCCCGGCACCGGCATCGGCCTGGCGATCGCGCGACGGGTGCTGGAAAAGCATGGCCCCCGCTTGTGGTTCGGGGCGGAGGAGGGGGCCGGCGCAAGCTTTTTCGTTTGTCTGCCGGGAAACAGGGAAACATCCGGGACCCTTTGATGTTCATGCGACACAATCAACGCTGGCGCCTTCCGCGCGCCGATCACGCAAGGAGGAACCGATGAACAAGCGCGCCATCATCGCCGTCGAGGACGACCCGGGCGACCAGACTCTGCTGCGCATGGCCTTCGACCAGTGCAACTTCATCCATGAGTTGCGGGTCTTCAACACCGGTGAAGAGGCGCTGCGCCACCTGGAGGCCGCCGCCCTGGCCAATTCGGTCGAGACCGCGCCGGTGGCGCTGGTGCTGGTGGACTTCAACATGCCCGGCCTGAAGGGCGACGAGGTCATCGCGCTGATGCGCGCCAACCAGCGCCTGCGCGCCATTCCGGCGGTGATGCTGAGCGGCAGCGCGCGCGAGAGCGACATCACCATGGCCTACGAAAAGGGGGCCAATGCCTACCTGCGCAAGTCGCTCGATTTCGAGGAATTCACCGACGTTATCCGCGAGACCGTCACCTTCTGGGCCGACTACAACCTGCTGCCCGGATCGAGCGTGAACTGAACCAGGCCCTGACCAGACCCCGGCCGGGGTGCGCCGTTGCCCACCGGCGGGCGACGGGCCTCCCGGATGTCGAACCCGGCCGATGCCGGCAATCCGCCGCGCCGGCGCAAGCCGAGGCTCAGGCCAGCGCCGCCGCCAGCATCGATAGGCCGGACAGCAGCAGCAGGCCGTCCATCAACAGCCGGAAGCGGTCGGCCTCCAGGCGCAGCACGAAGCGCTTGGCCAGGAAGGAGCCTGCCATCAGCGAGGTGCCGATGATGAGCCCCTTGGCTACCGCCGCCAGCGGCAGGGCGCCGAAGTTGCGGAACACCAGCGCCTTGCTCATGTACACCGCCAGCGACCCGGCCGCCTCGGTGGCCAGGAAGGCCCCCTTGGTGAGCCCGTAGGCCAGGAAGAACGGCGTATTGATCGGTCCGGTCGAGACCACGATGCCGGTGAGGTAGCCGATCGGCGCGCCCACCAAGGCCAGCTGCCAGAGCTTGAGCCGGTAATC
>CANGUJ010000265.1 GCA_947456845.1 Burkholderiales bacterium
GGCCTGGTCCAGCGCCGCGGCCCGGGCCCGCACGGCTGCCGGGTCATGGGTCACCCAGGCGTGCAGCGCGGGCTCGCGCTCGGCGATGCGCGCGAGATGGGCCTCGGCCAGGTCGGTGACCCTGCAACGCAATTCGGCAATGGCGGCGCGCTGCGCCACCGCCGACTGCTGCCAGAGCGGCTGCACCGCTAGCGCCCCTGGACGATGCCGGCCGCCTTGAGCGCCTCGATGCGCGCGGCGTCCATGCCCAGCACATCCGACAGCACCTGGCCGGTATGCTGGCCCAGCACCGGCGGCGCCTTGTCGTACTGCACCGGCGAACGTGAGAGACGCAACGGGCTGGCAATGGTGGCAACGGTGCCGCCATCCGCACGCGGCACATCCTTCCTGAGCCCGCGATGAATGACCTGCGGGTCCTCGAAGACCTGCTTGTAGTTGTTGATCGGGCCGCACGGCACGTCCTTGGCCTCGAGACGCCGCACCCATTCGGCGGTGGGTCGGGTGCTGAAGGTGTCGGCAAGGTCCGGCACCAGCTGCTCGCGGTTGAGGATGCGGTCGGTCACGCTCTTGTAGCGCGGGTCTTCGAAAAGGTCCATGCGGTCGATGGCCTCGCACAGATGCAACCACTGGCCGTTGTTGCCGGCCGCCACCACCAGTTCGCCGTCGGCGGTATCGAACACCTGGTAGGGCACCAGGCTGGCGTGCGCGTTGCCGTAGCGCCTGGGGATCTTGCCGCTGGCGAAGTAGCCGGTCACCTGGTTGCCGCCCAGGGCGACCACGCAGTCGAGCAGGGCGGTATCGATGTACTGGCCGCGGTCGGTCACGCTGCGATGGTTGAGCGCCGCCAGAACGGCGATGGTGGCGTACATGCCGGTGGTGACATCCACCGCGGCGATGCCCACCTTCTGCGGACCGCCGCCGGGCAGGTGGTCGGCCTCGCCGGTGATGCTCATCAGCCCGCCCATGCCCTGGAACACGAAGTCGTAGCCGGGCTTCTGGGCGTAGGGGCCGTCCTGCCCGTAGCCGGTGATGGAGCAATACACGAGACGCGGATTGATCTTCTCCAGGGAGGCGTAGTCCAGTCCGTAGCGCTTCAGGTCGCCGACCTTGTAGTTCTCCAGCAACACGTCGCTCTTGGCGGCCAGTTCGCGGATCAGGGCCTGGCCCTCGGGCTTGGAAATGTCGACGGCGATGGACTTCTTGCCGCGGTTGGCGGAGGCGTAGTAGGAGGAGTCGCGGGTATCGGCACCGTTTTCATCCTTGATCCAGGGCGGCCCCCAGCCGCGCGTGTCGTCGCCGGCGCCGGGACGCTCGACCTTGATCACTTCGGCGCCGAGATCGGCTAAGTTCTGGGCGCACCACGGCCCCGCGAGGACGCGGGACATGTCGAGGACGCGGATATGGGACAGGGCTTGGCTGGTCATGACGTCAGGGGAAGGGGGGCGCGCGAAACGCGAGCCCCGGATGATACGTTCACTCCGCCCTGACGTTTGCCGCCGCGATGACCTTGCCCCACTTCTGCATCTCGTCGGCCACGAAGCGGGTGAATTCCGCCTGCGTGAGCGCGCCCGGATCCGCTCCCTGCTCGGCGAACAGGCCGCGCAGCTTGGCCGACTTGAGCGTCTCGACCACGTCCGCGTTCAAGCGCTGGGCCAGTTCGGGCGCCATCCTGCCCGGCGCGTAGAAGCCGAACCAGGCATTGGCGTCGAATCCCCTGACGCCGGATTCATCCAGGGTGGGAATGTCCGGCGCGGCGGCGGCGCGCTTGAGCGAGGTGACGCCCAGGGCGCGCAGCTTGCCGGCGCGCACCTGCTGTATTACCCCCGGCAGTGAATCGAACATCATGGGAATCTGCCCGCCGAGCAGGTCGTTCAACGCCGGCGCGGCGCCCTTGTAGGGCACATGCGTGGCCTCGATCCCGGTCTGCGCCTTGAACATTTCCCCCGCCAGGTGGTTGGCGCCGCCGATCCCGGTGGAACCGAAACTGAGCGCGCCCGGCTTTTCCTTGGCCAAGCGGATCAGTTCCTGCACGGTTTTCACCGGCAGGCTCGGCGTGACCAGCAGCACGTTGGGCACCGTGGCGATCAATGCGATCGAGGTGAAGTCGGTGCGGGTGTCGTACTTGAGCTTCTTGTACAGGCCCGGGTTGATCACGTGGTGGGTAGCCGTCAGCATCAGGGTATGGCCATCCGGCGCGGATTGCACCAGCTGCTCCGAACCGATCATGCCGCTGGCGCCGGCCTTGTTGTCCACCACCACCGGGACGCCCCATCGGGGGCCGAGTTCGCCTGCCAGTTGCCGGGCGAGGATGTCGGTGGTTCCCCCGGCCGGGAAGGGCACGATCAGGCGCACCGGCTTGGACGGAAATCCCTGCGCCGCCGCGAAGCCGGGCCCGAGCAGCAGCGCGCATGCCAGGACAAGCCGTTCCAGGCTTTTCATGGCTGCGCGTCCATGTCCGGGAACTCGACCATCGCCTCGCCCGAGGCCACCAGTTCGCCGCGCTGGTTGCGCACGGTGACATCGAGCGTGGCGAAGCGGCTCTTGGCCGTCACCTTGCGCGCCGTCACCACCGCCGCGGGCGTGATGGTGTCGCCGGGCCTGACCGGCGCCTTCCAGCGGGTCTCCAGCCGGCGATGCACGCCGCCCAGCGGGTACAGCCAGTCGGTGAGCATCCTGCTGATGACGCCGAAGTTGTTCATGCCGTGCATGATGATGCCGCCGAACTGCGTCTTGCCGAAACTGGTCTTCATGTAATCGTCGTCCAGGTGCAGCGGGTTGTAGTCGAGCGAGGCATCACAGAACGCGCGGATCGATTCGCGCGTCGGCGAAAACGGCGTGCCGGTGAGGGTGAGGCCGGGCTGGATGGTATCGAATGCGGTACTCATGCGCGTCTCCGTAATCAGGCCGGCCGGATGGTCTGCCCGCGGCCGGAACAGATCACCTGGTTGTGCTGGTTGAAAAACACATTGTCGTGGATGACGAACAGCCGGTCGCGGCGGATGAACTTGTCGAGCGCGCGCGCCTCGAGGCGAATCACGTCGCCCGGTCGAGCCGGGACGTTGTAGCTCCACTGCTGGCCGGCATTGATGGTGCCGGGGCTGCGCATCCAGTCGTCGGGGGGCGTGCAGGCGAACATCAGCAGGATGTGGATGGCGGGCGGGGCGATCAGGCCTTTGTAGGGCGAGTTTTTCGCATACGCCTCGTCAAAGTAGAGCGGGTGCATGTCGCCAACCGCGCGGCAGTATTTCTGGATGGCTTCCAGGGTCAGGGTATACGGCAGGGTCTTGCGCGGCTCGCCCGGGACGATCTGGTCCCAGACCTTGCGCAGCTGTTCGTCTTTCCAGAAGTCGGTTTCGAATGCCTGCGTGCTCAACATGGTTCTCCGTGGTGGGGCCGGTCGTCCGGGCGCTTGCGGTCCGGCCCTATTTATAACCGGATGCGCGCCTGCCGTTTAGTGGCGCGCGCGGCCATTTCGTGGCTTAATGTCCAAACGAACGGCTGTTGCAAGGCAACCGTGGGGGTTTTGAGGTTGTTTTGAAGGTCGCGAACCATTCGCCAACGCAAGGAGTCGCAAATGAATCGTCGTTTCGCCAATCACATGCGCGGCCTCCTGGTCGCGCTCGCCTCCCTGGCCGCATGGAGCGCGCCCGCCGGCGCCGCCGATCCCGACACCACCGTCATGCTGGTGGCCACGCCCGCCCTGTCCGACCCGATCTACCGCTCCACCGTGCTGATTGCGCGGCCGATGGAAGACGGACGCTTCCTCGGCTTCATCGTCAACAAGCCGACCAAGATCACGCTGGCGCAGGCCTTCCCGGACCACGGGCCGTCGAAAAAGGTGCCGGATCCGATCTTCCTGGGCGGGCCGGAACGAATGAACACCCTGTTCGCCCTGGTCAAGCGCGCGCAAAGCCCGGGCAAGGGCTCGCTGCAGCTCACGCCGGACCTGCACGTCGTGCTCTCGGGCGCCACCGTCGATGAAGTCATCGAAAACGATCCCGAACATGCACGCTTCCTGTTCGGCGTGGTGGTGTGGCAACCTGGCGAGCTTGATTCCGAAATCAAGCGCGGCGCGTGGTACGTGGAGCAGCCGCAGACCGACCTGATGATGCGCAAGGAAACCAGCGGGCTGTGGAAGGAACTGGTGCAGCGCCTGAACATGCGTCGCGGGGCGGTCTAGAACCGAATCAGCTGCAACCCGCCCGCCCTCGAGGTCGCGTCAGCCCGGTGCGACTTCGACCCGGGCGTCGAAACTGGCCTGGCCGGCCGAAAACGCGAATGCATCGACCGCCGCATCCGGCAGCACAGCGGCCCCCGAGGTCAGGGTGTTGAGCCCCGGCCATCCATCGCGCATCCACACCGTGCCGGCGGGCACATGGTCAGTCACCTTGGCACGCGCCCGTAGTTCACCACGTTGGTTGTAGATACGGATGGCCGCCCCGTCGGCCAGTTTTCGCGCGGCCGCATCGGCAGGCGAGATCCACAACCCGGGTTCGGTTTCGCGCCGGGCCAGCGTGGGCAACTCGCGCCCATTGTTGTAGAAGCCATGGAAATGCGCCAGCGTGCGGCCCTGCGTCAGCGTCAGCGGATACGCCGCCCCGCCGGCGGGCGCCGCGGCCTCCCAGGTAGGCAAGTCCGGAAGCCCAAGCCGCTGCGCTACCGAGGACGCAAATTCGATCTTGCGCGAAGGCGTGTCGAACACGAGAGTCGGGTTGGCCACATGCGAGATGTTGAGTTCGCCGATGCCGCCCTGTGCGCGCAACGACGCCACGGTGGCATGGCCGGTACAGGGATGATCGAGGATGGCGTTGACCATGGCCTCCTCGTCCGCCCAGGGGTGAAAGCCTTCCAGCCCAAGCCGCTCGGCGAGCCGGGTCAGCAGCCAGTAGGCCGAACGCGCCTCGCCCGCCGGCGAGAGCGCCGGCTCCATCAGGTAGAGGTGCGTATAGGCCGACTTGCAGCCCAGTTCCTCCAGCCAGGCGGTGGCCGGCAGCACCACATCGGCAAAGCGCCGCGCGGTTTCGGTAAGAAACAGGTCGTAGCTCACCACCAGACGCGTGCGCGCCAGGCCCTCGGCCACGGCACCCGCGTCGGCGAACGAGGACAGCATGTTGGTGCCCAGGAGCAGCATGTTCGCGAGCCGCCCCTCGCGCAAGGCCGCGATGACGGCGGACATCTGGTTGGGCATGGCGGAGCCGGGCTTGCGGCGGCCCGGCTCGGCAATGCTGGCCAGGCCGCGCCCATGGGCCGCACCCCCGTGGCGCGGCCCGAAACCGCCGCCAGGAATGCCGACATTGCCGGTCAATCCGGGCAGGCAGGCGATCGCGCGGCCGGCCTGCCAGCCATTGCCACCCTTGTGCATGGAACTGCCCCCCAGCACGATCATAGCGGGTTTGGTGCCTGCATAACGGCGCGCCAGCGCGATGATGGTGTCGGCGGCGAGGCCGGTGATTTCAGCGGCCCACTGCGGCGTGAAGCGCTGCACGTGCTCAGCCAGGGCTTCAAAGCCGGCCGTATGGCGCGCCACGAAGTCCGCATCGTGCAGCCCCTCGCCGCAGATCACCTGCATCATCGCCAGCGCGAGGGCCGCGTCCGTACCCGGGCGGATGAGCAGCACTTCATCCGACTTGGCGGCGGCCTCGGTGTGGCGCACGTCGATGGTCACCACATGGGCGCCGCGCTTCTTCGCGACCAGCAGGTGGCGCGCGGTGTTGGGCTGGCTGGCGAGGTTGGCGGCCCACAGGAGGATGAGGTCGGCATGCTCGCCCATGTCCTCCTTGGTGTGGGTTTCCAGCATGCCGGTCAGCCCCAGGCCGAAGGCGCCCAATCCCCAGCAGATCATGGTGGGGCTCAGGAACTGGCTGCCGTGGAAATTGGCGAAGCGCGCCATCAGTTGCGCGCTGATGCGCGTGCCGTAGTTGCTGGTGAAGGTGCCGTGCCCGGGCCAGATGGCCGTA
>CANGUJ010000266.1 GCA_947456845.1 Burkholderiales bacterium
CCAGGTGCGGCGTGGCGATCACCTTGGGGTGGCGCGCCAGCGCGGGCGTGGGCATCTGGTCCGGGGCGCGCCCGACATCCATGGCGCAGCCGGCGAGCCGGCCGCCTTCAAGCGCGCGCAGTAGCGCGGCTTCGTCGACCAGGTTGCCGCGCGAGGGGTTGATGAAATACGCGCCGGTCTTCATCTGCGCGAAGGCGGCGTCGTTCATCAGGTTTTCGGTCTCGTCCGTGGCCACGGCCAGGCACACCACATAGTCGGACTCGGACAACAGCCGCCCCTGCGACACCTGCGCGAGCGCAGGGTCGTCGACCCTGGCGTGCGGGTCGCTCACGAGAATGCGCAGGCCGAACGGCAGGGCCAGCGTGCACAGGTAGCGGGCGATCTGGCCGAAGCCGATGATGCCGAGCGTCGAGCCGCGCAGCTCGCGCCCCATCGGCGCCGTGGGCACCCGCCCCGCGTGATAACTCGCCGTCATCGCCGTGATGCTGCGCGAGAGGTCGATCATCGCGCCGATGGTCCATTCGGACACCGAAGCGATGAAACCGGCGCTGGCTTGTGTGACCAGGATGCCATGGCGGCTGGCGGCGGCCACGTCGATGTTGCGGATGTCGATCGCGCAGCGCGAGAAGGCGACGATGTTGCCGAGGCGATCCAGCAGCGCGGCCGGCGCGGCGGTCTGCCGGTAGGAGATCACCATGTCGCAGCCGCGCGCGGCCTCGACGAGTTCATCGTGGTTCATCTCGCGCCCGAGCGGGTTGAGCCTGACCTCCGCAATTGCACGCAGCCCCGCCAGGGCGCGCTGGCCGTAGTACTTCTCCAGCGCCTCGGGCGGATGGGTGAGGAGGATGCGCGCCATGGTTCAGTCCGCCAGGGCCTGGTAGGCGAGGGTGCGCAGCAGGGCGCGGTAGTGGCGGCGGATCTCCGGCGCGCACATCATCAGGACGGCGATCAGCTTTTCACTCGGGTCGATCCAGAAATAGGTGCCGAACACGCCCGACCAGTAGAAGTCGCCCACCGAGCCCGCCACCGGGTTGCGCCCGGCTTCCTTGCGCACGCAGAAGCCCAGGCCGAAGCCCTGGCCGAATTCCGCCAGCGGGGCGGACTCCTCGAACTGCGCGCGCGCCGTCGCGCTGACCGCGGCCGCCGGCGGCAGGTGGTCCGATGCCATCAGGGCCACCGTCTTGCGTGACAGGTAGCGCACGCCGTCCAGCGTACCGCCGTTGAGAAGCATTTGCGTGAAGCGCAGGTAGTCCTGCGCGGTGGAGACCATGCCGCCGCCGCCGGAAAGGAAGTTGGGCTTGACCGTGAGGTTGTGGTTCATCGGCGGGCGCTCGCCCGTCCTGGGGTCGACCAGCGCCTCGGCGATGCGGTGCGCCTGGCTCGCCGGCACATGGAAGCCGGTGTCCTTCATGCCCAGCGGCCCGGTGATGCGCGCGGCGATGAAGGCGTCCAGCGCCATGCCCGACACCACTTCCACCAGGCGGCCGAGCACGTCGGTGGACATGCCGTAGTCCCATACCTCGCCGGGCTGGTACTGCAGCGGCAGTTTGGAAAGCTTGGTGATGAACTCCGCCGTGGTCTGGTTGGCATCCATCATGTCGACGGCGCGGTAGGCCTGCTTGACCAGGCCGTCGCCGAACTGCCCGTAGGTGATGCCGGAGGTGTGGCGCAGCAGGTCCTGCACGCTGATCTCGCGCCGCGCGGCCTCCAGGCGTAGGACCGGCGTGCCGCCTTCGAGGGCCTCGACGCCGATCATCAGGTTCTTCAATTCCGGCAGGTAGGTCGAGACCGGATTGACCAGGCGGATGCGCCCTTCCTCGACCAGCATCATCACCGCCACCGAGACCATCGGCTTGGTCATCGAGGCGATGCGGAAGATCGCGTCGGTGGTCATGGCCACGCTTTTCTCGCGGTTGCGGTAGCCGAAGGCCTCCAGGTAGGCCAGCCTGCCGCCGCGCGCGATCAGCACCACCGCGCCGGGGATCCTGCCCTGCTCGACATCCTCCTCGAACACGGCGTTGATGCGCGCGGCGCGCGCGGGGATGAGCAGGCTTGAGTCGATGGCGTGGGTCATGGCATTTTCGTGGAGTGGCCTATGGAAACGGGGTCAGACCCCATTTTCGCGAGCGGCGGATTGTCGCGGATTTTGCCCCTGCGTGCCTCGCCTATACTGCGTGCGCCCGTTGCCATCGACATCCATCCGTGAACCTGCCTTCCCCGGCCGCCCCCGAGCGCACGCTCCTGCAGGGCTTCGCGCTGGCGTTCATGCTCTCGCTGGGCGTGACCGTGTCGAACTCGTTCGCGCGCATGGCCTATGCGCTGGTGCTGCCGTCGATGCGCGCCGACCTCGGCTGGAACTACACGCAATCGGGCTGGCTCAATACGGCCAACGCCATCGGCTACCTGATCGGCGCGGTGCTCACGCGCGTGTTGATCCGCCATACCGGCAACCGGTCGATGTTCATCGTCGGCGTGCTGGCGACAGCGCTCACGGTGCTGGCCACCGGGCTCACCCGCGATATCGCCTGGCTGGGCGTGTGGCGCTGCGCCAGCGGCATCTGCGGCGCGACGGCCTTCATCGCCGGCGGCGCGCTGTCGGGCAACATCCTGCCCGCGCAGCCGCAGCGCGCCGGCACCACCATCGCCATCTACTTCGGCGGCGGCGGCCTGGGTTTCCTGCTGTGCGGCGTACTGCTGCCGATCATGCTCGAGGTGGGCGGCCCGGCAGCCTGGCAGCAGGCCTGGGTGGGCATGGGCGGCGCGAGCCTGGTGATGCTGGTGGCCTGCACGTGGGCCGCCTGGCGCATCGCCGAGCCCAACAGCGGGCCGGAAGGGGAAAGCCAGTCGGGTTCACACAGCGTCTCGCGCCTCAAGGCGGGTATCGTGGCCTACATTGCTTTCGGCCTGGGCTATATCGGCTACATGACCTTCGTGATCGCCTGGATGCGCGACCACGGCGCCTCCACCGGCGAAGTCATCGCCATGTGGACCACCTTCGGCGTGGCCAGCATCCTCGGCCCCTGGATCTGGCGCATCCCGCTCAACACCTGGATTCCCGGGCGCATGCTCTCGGCCGCGCTGGCGACACTGGCGCTCGGCGCGGTGCTGCCGCTTTTCTCGGCCGGGATGCTCTCGATGCTGGTCTCGGCCACGCTCTTCGGCGCCTCCATGTGGAACATTCCCGGCTCGGTCACCCACCTGGTCAAGCGCGCCCTGCCCAAGCCCGCCTGGGGTTCGGCGGTGGCGACCTTCACGATCTACTTCGCAGCCGGGCAGATTGCCGGGCCGGTGATGACCGGTGCGCTGGCGGATCTGTTTGGGGGGCTGGGGACCGGGTTGGCGCTATCCGTTGGGGTGCTGGCGGTGGGTTCAGTGATTGCGCTGGCGCAGCGTGATGAGGTGCACGGGGAGAAGCCGGTCGTCTGAGTTATTGAACCAACCCCACGAATTCGAGCGGGAAAGCGGCTGTTCGGGAATTCACACAATCGGCCATAAGCCGACATTGCCAAGTCCGCTCCGAAGCTGACTTTCAACCCTCAACGCCTGACATAACCGCCGCTGCGCGGCTTCATCGCGCAGCGTCCGTGTTGATGGATGGATTGGGCAATCAATATAAGTGATGCAAGTTCAGCCAGGAATTCACTTCCGATAGATAGAGCGTGCAGCAAAACCAACACCGGGCAATGCTAAGAACTCGGCAACCTTCAGTCAATCCAGCCAGGAAAATGACGTTGGAATGTCCGCTTATTGACCAGTCGAATACCCGCTTTGGGTCGTTTGTTTCCTTTGAACAGCCGTTTTTGGCGTAGCGACGCAGTCGACATTCGTCGCTCAAAGTTTGAGCTCGACTTCGCACATTAAGCGGCAAGCTTCTCGCGGACGGGAACCTGACGCTGAATATCATCCATTGTCGGCAGGGTTTTCAAGTCGAAATTGGCCTGCATGACCAACCACGACGCCGCATCGCCACCAAAGTACTTGGCAAGTCGGGCTGCTGTGTCGGCTGTGACAGCGCGACGTTCCTTGACGATCTCGTGAATGCGAGTGGCCGGAACACCGAGTGCAACAGCAAGTGCGTTTACGCTCAATCCGAGCGGAACCAGGTAGTCTTCGCGGAGAATCTCACCCGGATGAACCGGGCGCATGCGATTGATCAAGCGTGCCATGTCGATTTTCCTCTAGTGGTAATCCACGATCTCGACGTCAATGGGGCCGACATCAGTCCAAACGAAGCAAATGCGCCATTGGTCATTGACGCGCATACTGTGCTGACCTTTTCGATCACCCTTCAGGGCCTCGAGACGATTGCCCGGAGGGGCCTTCAGGAAATCGAGCGTCTGCGCTGCATCCAGTTGGGCAAGTTTGCGCTCTGCGACTGCCAGGAAAGCCTTGAACTTTCTCGGGCTCTTTCCCTCGTATGGCGCTTGTGTGTCCTTGTACTTGAACGACTGGATCATGCGAGAATGGTATTACGCGCGGCGTAATATCGCAAGTGGATTGACGCTGGGCTGGCTACGCACGGACTCCAGGATGCGCCTCGGCGCCATTACATTGTGAACGCTATGGACGCGGAACCAGACGCCCCCGACGCAATCGACCCAACCATCACCTGCGCCTCGTGCAAAGCCAACTGCTGCAGGTTGGAGGTGATGATCTTCGGGGAGGATGATGTTCCGCCTGAATTTACCGAAGTGGACAAATGGGGCGGATCTGTCATGGCGCGTTCCGACGACGGTTGGTGCGCCGCGCTCGACAGGGACACCATGCTGTGCGGAATCTACGAACGGCGACCGACCGTGTGCCGCGACTTTCAGCTTGGCGGGAGTGATTGCATCGCGGAACGCGCTGTTACGTGGGAGCCAAGACCACGCCAGAAGTGTAAATAGTATATACTTTCAGGATATACCTAACGATCGATCACCATGCGCACCGCCAAACTCTTCCAGAACGGGCAAAGCCAGGCCGTACGCCTGCCCAAGGAGTTCCGCTTCGAGGGTGAGGAGGTGTATATCAAGAAATCCGGCAGCGCAGTCGTTCTTATTCCGGTGGCCAATTCGTGGGACTCGCTGATCGGCAGCCTGGACAAGTTCAGCAGTGATTTTCCGGGCGAGCGCGAACAGCCAGGCGCGCAGCAACGCGAGGCCCTGTTTGAATGAAGGTGATGCTTGATACCCACATCTGCATCGCACTCATCAAGCGCAAGCCGCCGCAGGCCTTGCGGCGGTTCAATGACTACACGGTTGGCGACATCTGCATTTCCTGGGTGACGCTTGCCGAACTGGAGCTGGGCGTTGCCAAGAGCAAGCAGAGGGAAAAAAACCAGGCGGCGCTCGACGAATTCGTGCTGCCGCTCGAGGTTGCGGGGTTTGACCGCGATACCGCGAGGACATACGGTCGCGTACGCGCCGAACTGGAAAAGAAGGGCACGCCGTTCGGCGCGCTCGACATGATGATCGGCGCTCACGCACTGACACTCGGCGTGACGCTGGCAACCGACAACGTGCGCGAGTTTGCGCGTATCAAGGGCCTGACCGTGGTCGACTGGCTGGCGGGCAAACAATCGATGACTGAAGCCCGAACATGAGCATCGGCTGGTTTCCCGGCCACATGGCCTCCGCGCGCAAGAAGGTGGCCGAGGCCATGGCCGACATCGACGTCGTCGTCGAGGTGCTTGACGCGCGCCTGCCGGCAGCGAGCAGCAACCCGATGCTCACCGACCTGCGGGTGCACCGCCAGCGGCCGGCGCTGAAGATCCTCAACAAGTCCGACCTGGCCGACCCCGAAGCCACGTCGCAGTGGATGCGCACCTTCGAAGAGGAAGCGAAGAAGGCCAGGACCGGCGCGGTCAGGGCGGTGTCGCTGTCGGTGTCCAAACCGGCGGACGTGGCCAAGGTGACGCGCCTGGCGGCGTCGCTCGTGCCGCACCGCGGCGGCATGGAAAAGCCGGTGCG
>CANGUJ010000267.1 GCA_947456845.1 Burkholderiales bacterium
GCAGCACCGCCGCGAGCGCGGCCATGGTCACCTTGTCGATGCGCAGCGCGCGCTTGAGCGGGCTCCTGCGCACCTTGGCGACCAGGTCGGCGCGCCCGGCGATGATGCCCGCCTGCGGCCCGCCGAGCAGCTTGTCGCCGCTGAAGGTGACCAGATCGGCGCCGTGCGCGAAGGCTTCGCGCACCGTGGGTTCATGCGGCAGGCCATGGGCGGACAGGTCGATCAGCGAGCCGGCGCCCAGGTCGATCACGAATGGCACGCCGCGCGCATGGCAGGCCTGCGCCAGCCGGTCTTCCGCGACCGCGGCGGTGAAGCCGCGCACCACGAAATTGCTCGCATGCGCCTTCATCACCAGCGCGGTCTTCGGCCCGATCGCGTTTTCGAAATCCGCCAGATGGGTGCGGTTGGTGGTGCCCACCTCCACGAGCCGGCAGCCGGCGCGCGCCATGATGTCCGGCAGGCGGAAGGAGCCGCCGATCTCGATCAATTCACCGCGCGAGACCGGCACCTCGCGCTTGTTCGCCAGCGCGTTCAATACCAGCAGCACCGCCGCGGCGTTGTTGTTGACCACCGTGGCCGCTTCGGCGCCGGTCAGCCGCTTGAGCAGGTCTTCGACATGATCGTCGCGCTCGCCGCGCTTGCCGGACTCAAGGTCGTATTCAAGGTTGGCTGCGCCGGCGGCGGCGGTCATCGCGGCAATCGCCTCCGCCGGCAGGGGCGCGCGGCCGAGGTTGGTGTGCAGCACGGTCCCCGTGAGGTTGAACACCGGTTTGAGGCCAAGCGCGAACTGCCCGGCCACCCGCACGGCGATCCGCTGGACGATGCGCGCGCCGGACGCGCCATCGGGCGCCCCGCCATTCTTTGCCCCTGCGCGCAGGTCGGCCAAGTCGGCGCGGATGGCTTCGATCACGGCCTGGCGGCCGAATTGCGCGATCAGCGCTTGCGCGTCGGCCTGTCCGGCGACCGCGTCGACGGAGGGCAGGTGGCGCAGGTCCATTGGGCTCGGGGGGGGCATGGCGGGAGTGTGTCGCGGGCGCTATCTTGCCATGCCGGCTGCGGCGGCACGGGCGTGGCGCGCTATGGCTGCGCGAGCGCCCGCAGTTCGGCCTCATCGAAACCGGCCGCGCGCCGCGCGTCGTAGTTGAACGGGCCGCGCAGACGCGGCGCGCCATGGCGCTGCGCCAGTGCCGCGTAGGTCGTCAGCGGATCGAGTCCGCGCTCGGCGCATACGAAGCGATACCAGCGGTTGCCGATGGCGACATGGCCGATCTCGTCGCGCAGGATGATGTCGAGAATGCGGCCGGCGGCCCGGTCGCCCGCGCCCACCAGCTTGGCCTTGACCGCCGGCGAGGCGTCCAGGCCGCGCGCCTCCAGCGTGCGCGGCACCAGGGCAAGGCGGGCGAGCAGGTCATGGCGGGTCTTGTGCGCCATGTCCCACAGGGCGTTGTGCGCCGGGAAGTCGCCGTACTCATGGCCCAGGGCGCGCAGGTGGTCGCGCAGCAACTCGAAATGCAGGGCCTCCTCGCTCGCCACGCCCAGCCATTGCGCATAGAACGCGTGCGGCATGCCGGCGAAGCGCCAGCAGATGTCCAGAGCCAGGTTGATGGCGTTGAACTCGATGTGGGCGAGCGCATGGATCAGCGCGGCGCGACCTTCCGCGGTTTGCATCGAACGCTGGCGGATCGCGGTATGAGGTACCAGCAGGGGCGCAGCCGGCCGGCCCGGAATCCCCGCGGGCTCGGCGATGACCTCGCTGCAGTCCACCGGCCCGTCCGTATCGAGCCTGCGCACCCGATGCGCCTTGTGCGCGGCGTCCATGCAGAGCAGCAGTTGCAGAGCCTGGTGTCGCACGGGCGGGGGCCGGCCGGGGGTCTAGTTGGCGGCGCCGGCGGCGCTGCGCCGGCCGCGCCCGGCCAGGCTGCTCCCCGACTTGAGCGCCTCCACCTTGTCGCGCATGATCTGCACGGCCTCGTTGAGCAGCACGTCCCTGGCATTCTTGCGGGCATTCTCGGCGGCGATTTCGTTGGCGAGATTGCGCTCGCCCGCCTGCAACCCGTCGTCGCGCAACGAAGCGGCGGCGGCCGGCGTTCTGTCCTTGCCGTCCGCTCGGGCGGAGGCGCCGGCCGGGTCGGTGCGCTGCTCGCGGGCGCGCTGCCTGGCTTCCTGGGCGTCGCGCTCCTTGCGCCGCACCGACTCGTTGAGGGACAACTGGTTGCGCTTGCGCTGGGCGCGCAGCTCCGCGATGTCCTCCAGCAGGTTCTCGAAGTCGCGGTCCTTGCGGACGCGCGATTCATGCAGTTTCGCAAGCACCGGGATCAGTTCCTTGAGGTTGGCCACCGGCGCATAGTCGACCGGCTTGATCTGCGTCCAGGGCAACGCGTTGTCGAAGCTGGATTCGCCGAAGGCATCGGCGTCGGCCAGGGAGGGCAGGGCGATGTCGGGGATGACACCTCGCAGCTGGGTGGTGCCGCCATTGATGCGGAAGAACTGCGCCACGGTCATCTTGAGTTCGCCGAAGCGCGGCGCGCCGTTCCTGGCCAGCTGGTCGAGGCTCACCATGGTCTGCACGGTTCCCTTGCCGAAGCTCGGCTCGCCGATGACCAGCCCGCGGCCGTAGTCCTGGATCGCGGCAGCGACGATCTCCGAGGCCGAGGCGGAGGCGCGGTTGATCAGCACCCCGAGCGGCCCGTCCCAGGCTACGCCGGCCTGGGTGTCGCTGCCGACGCTGATCTCGCCGCGCGCGTTGCGCTGCTGCACCACCGGGCCGCGATCGATGAACAGCCCGGTCAGCTCGATCGCTTCGGTGAGCGAGCCGCCGCCGTTGTTGCGCAGGTCGATCAGCACGCCATCGACCTTTTCCTGCTTCAGCTCCGCGAGCAGGCGGGCCACGTCGCGGGTCGCGCTGCGGAAATCCTGCTGCCCTTTCTGCCGCCCGGCGAAGTCCTCGTAGAAGGTGGGCAGCGCGATCACGCCGATGGTGCGTGCGGCGCTGCCCTCGCCGACGCGCTGTATGGTTTTCCTCGCGGCCTGCTGTTCCAGGCTGACCTTCTTGCGCACCAGGGTCACCAGGCGATGCTTGCCGTCCGGCCCGGCGTCGGCCGGCAGCACGTCCAGGACAACAACGGAGTTCTCCTTGCCGCGGATCAGGGCCACCACGTCGTCGATGCGCCAGCCCAGCACGTCGGCCATGGCGCCGCTCGCACCCTGTGCCACACCGACGATGCGGTCGCCCACCTTGAGCTGCCCGGAGAGGATGGCCGGGCCGCCGGGCACCAGTTCGCGGATGGTGGTGTATTCGTCGACCTCGGTGAGAACCGCGCCTATGCCCACCAGCGACAGGCGCATGGAGATGTTGAAGTCCTCCGCCGCCCGCGGCGCCAGGTAGCTGGTGTGGGGCTCGATGGCCGTGGTGTAGGCGTTCATGAAGGACTGGAATGCGTCCGAGCCCTTCAACCGGCCGATGCGCTTCTGCAGGTTTTCGTAGCGCTTGTCGAGCACGTCGGCGATGTCCCTGTCGTTCTTGCCGGCGAGCTTCAGGCGCAGCCACTCGTTCTTGACCCGCTTGCGCCACAGCTCCCGTGCCTCGGCATCGCTTCTGGGCCATTCGGCCTTGTCGCGCATGGTCTGGTAGCTCTCGTTTTCCTGGAAATTGAACCCGCCCTTGACCAGCGAGCGGGCATGCGCAAGGCGTTCGGCCGCGCGCTGGAGGTAGAGGTTGAAGATCGCGAAGGGCGCGCTCAGGTCTTCCCGCAGGATGGCGTCGTCGAGCCGGGAGCGGTCGGCGGACAGGCGGTCGATGTCCGCCTGCACGAAGAACTGCTTCTCGGAGTCCAGGGACTTGATGTACTGGTCGAAGATCTTCGCCGACATTGCGTCGTCGAGCGCCACCTTGCTGTAATGGAAGCGCGTGAGCACCTCGGCGGCCAGGCGCGCGGCCTGCGTATCGCTTGGCTCCGGCCGGAGCTGCGGCTGGCTCAACGCCTGGGCGATTGGCAACCCGGCCAGCACCAGGGCGACGAGCATGCATGGAAGTCGGTGTCTCATTCTTGCCTCTGCGCGCGGAATTCTGGTTGGGATGCCATGATGAGCGGGGCGTGGAAGCGGGAACGGCGCGTCAATCGAGGAAGTCGAGCACGGCCGCCGGCGTTTCGATGACGGCGTCGGCGCCCCACCGCGCGGGCGGCTCGCCCTCGCCGAGGTAGCCCCAGGACACCGCCAGGGTGCGCATGCCGGCCGCGCGGCCGGCCTGGATGTCGCGCAGGTCGTCGCCCACGTAAATGCAGCGCTGCGGATCGACGCCGCTGACCCTCGCGGCATGGAACAGGGGTGCCGGGTGCGGCTTGGCATGCGGGGTGGTGTCGCCCGACACCACGCAGGAGGCGCGCGTTGTGAAGCCGATCGAGCGGGCCAGCGGATCGGTGAAACGGCTCGCCTTGTTGGTCACCACCCCCCATTTGCGCGGCAGGTTTTCCAGCGCTTGGAGCAGTTCGGGCACGCCGTCGAACAGGCGGGTGTGCACATGCAGCGCCCGTTCGTAGTTGTCGAGGAACTCGACGCGGTGCGCCTCGTAGTCGGCATCGCCGGGCCTGAGGCCGAACCCCACGCCCACCAGGCCGCGCGCGCCCGACGAGGCCATGCGCCGCAGCGGGTCGAGCGGCATGGGCGAGAGCCCGCGGTCGGTGCGCATCTTGTTGAGCGCGGCGGCGAGGTCGGGCGCGGTATCGGCGAGGGTGCCGTCAAGGTCGAAAAGTACGCAGTCGATCATGGGGTGGAGATTCAGGCGGGCCTGATGGCCTGCATCAGGTAGTTGACGCCGGTGTCGGCGCCCAGCCAGTAGCGCCCGGACAACGGGTTGTAGCTCATGCCGGTGATGCCCCCGGCATCGAGGCCGGCTTCGCGGCAGAAGCGCGCCAGCTCCGAGGGGCGGATCAGCTTGGCGTAGTCATGGGTGCCGCGCGGCAGTAGGCGTAGCACGTACTCCGCGCCGATGATGGCGAAAAGATACGCCTTGAGATTGCGGTTGATGGTGGAAAAGAACACTTGGCCGCCCGGCTTGACCAGCGCCGCGCAGGCGCGCACGGTGGAGGCCGGGTCCGGGACATGCTCGAGCATTTCCATGCAGGTCACCACGTCGAAGCTGGCGGGCTCGCGCGCGGCGAGATCCTCGGCGGCGATGCACTCGTATTCGACCGCCACGCCGGACTCGAGCTTGTGCAGGGCCGCCACCTTGAGCGGCTTGTCGGCCAGGTCGATGCCCGTGACGCTGGCGCCCTTCCTGGCCATGGATTCCGAAAGGATGCCGCCGCCGCATCCGACATCGAGAACCCGCTTGCCCGCCAGCGACGCCAGTCCGTCGATCCAGCCCAGCCTGAGCGGGTTGATTTCGTGCAGCGGCTTGAACTCGGAGGTGGGGTCCCACCATTTGGCCGCGAGCGCGGAAAACTTGCCCAGCTCGGCCGGGTCGACGTTGGGATTCATCAATGCACTCCTATTTGCGTTTGACGCATTCGAGATAAGCCTCGCCGTCGGGGCCGGTGCCCTCGCGCTGGGCGCGCCAGATGGTCTCGCCCAGGCATTCAAGCCCGTCGTGCGCGGCTCCGTGCAGCGAACCGTGCTTGCGGGCGAGGCGCTCGAACTGGCCGCGCAGCCCGGGCGGCTGGTCGATGGACACCTGCTCGGCCACCGAGAGGTGCAGGGAGAGGTGCAGGAACGGGTTGACCTGCCCGAATTCGGGCAGGTAGTCGCGGGACCGGTTGTTTTCCGGATCGGACAACAGGGGATGGTACTCGGGATGCTCCAGCATCCAGTCGAGCGCCTGCAACTCCAGCGGTGTCAGCACTTCGCGCTCGTTGTGCTTTCGCCAGGTGTCGAAAAAGAAGTCGCGGACTTCGTCGCGGCTGGGATTGAACATGGCTAGCGGCCGCGCTTCGCGGCGGGCCGGGCC
>CANGUJ010000268.1 GCA_947456845.1 Burkholderiales bacterium
CAGCATACCCCGCATGCGTCGGCGCGCCCCCGGCGGGCGCTGCCTCATGCGCCGGCGCGACCGTCACCCGGACCGACAGTTCCTGGTCACCGCCGCCCAAAATGACGCCGCGGGTGGGGGTGACGTCGCTGAAATCGCGTCCCCAGCCCAGCGCGACATGACCGGATCCGGCCAGGCAGTCATTGGTGGGGTCGAGGTCGATCCAGGCCGCGCCGTCGCCGGCAGCGGGCGGGCAATAGACCGATACCCAGGCATGGGACGCGTCCGAGCCCACCAGCCGCGCCTGGCCCTCGGGGGGATGGGTGAGGATGTAGCCGCTGACGTAGCGCGCCGACAGGCCGAAGGCGCGCAGGCAGCCGATCATCAGGTGGGCGAAGTCCTGGCACACCCCGCGGCGCTGCGCCATCACGTCGGCCAGCGGCGTGCTGACGCTGGTGGCCGACGGATCGAATTCGAAGTCGCGGTGGATGCGCCGGTTGAGGTCGAGAAGCGCCTCGAGGAGCGGTGCGCCGGGCGACAGGCTCTCCGCGGCATAGGCCTGCACGGCCGGATCGAGGCCGACGTGCGGCGACTCGAAAGAAAAGCGCGCCGCGTCGAGGGCGGCGGGTCCGCGCGGCGCGGCGATCGCCGCAGCCAGCGCGGCGACGCTGGGCGAAGCGCGCGAGTCGAAATCCGCATGCCGGTCGTGCATCAGCAGGCTGGACCGGGCGACGATCGAGAGTTCCCGGTGCGGTGTCGAGATGACGGCATGGGTCACCGGGTTGCCGAAGTAATCGTGCCCGCTGGACGATTCGGCCGGCGCCGGCGTGATGTCGATGGCGTGCGACACCGGTTCCTGCCACGGCAGCCTGCGCGGGGACAGGTGCAGCAACTGGCGCGACAGGGCCACCGGCTGCGCGTAGCGACAGGCTGTTTCATGCGTGACGGTCAGGACCAGTGGCGGGGCGGGGCGCATGGGCGGGGACGGAGGGCGCGCCTCAGGGCGCGAGCACGGGGTGGTCGGTCTCCCCGACATGGCTGAAGAAACGCTGGTTGATGCGGTCGGAGAGCGCGAACGAAGTCTGGCGCAGGTCGTTCATGAAGGTGCGCAGGCGCGGGCTCGCCGGGTGCAGGTCGGACTCGGGCGACAGGCGTTCGAGCGAGGTGATGAGGCGGGCGAGCGCGGCGGCGCTGCAGTCGCCATAGGTTTCCCCCAGGCGGTCCAGGTAATCGTGCAGGCCGAGCAACTGGTAGGCGATCGAGCGCGGATTGGATTCGTCGCGGATCAGGAGGTCCAGCACCGGCAGCCACTGCGGCCGGGACATGTAGCGCGAGCGGTAGGTCACGATGCTGTCGGCGAGTTCGAGGAGCCAGTCGAGCTCCGCACCCGCCGGCGCATCCAGGCCGCACTGCAACGCGCTGCCGAGGAACTGCAGGCGCTCCACGCGGCGCCCCATGGACAGGAAGCGCCAGCCCTGGTCGCGGGTCATGCCGTCCATCGCGAAGCCTGCCAGAGTCATCAGCGAAGAGGCCGCCTGGTCGAGTTCCGAGAGCGCCTCGGCCATGCCCGGGCTCTGGTGCTCCCAGCGCGCCAGGCTTTGCACCATGCGGTTCAAGGTGCGCCAGTTGTCCAGCGAAAGGCGCTCGCGCAACTGGAAGCCGACGCGGAAGAGCTGGCGCATGTTCATCGCCAGGCCCGGCACCGAGGGGTCATGGACCGCCGCACGCAGCGCCGTTTCCGCCGCGTCGCGCCCGAGCGGCGCCTTGCGCGGGATCAGCATGCAAAGGTGGGCCAGGTCCGCCACCGCGTTCCATTCGGGCCCGACACGGTCCGGCGATTCATCGATCAGTTGCCCGAGCGCCACGCGCAACAGGCGCGCGGTGTTGTCGCAGCGCTCGCAATAGCGCCCGAACCAGAAAAGGTTCTCCACCACCCGGCTCGACAGGTTGTGGGGGCTGCGCACCAGGTCGGCCGCCGCGACCGCTGGCCTGAGCAGGCGTGAAGCCGACACCGGGCCGCTCGACAGCACCCAGGTGTCCTTGCTGCCGCCCCCGCGCTGCATCGACAGCACCCGCGAATCCGGTCCGCTGGCCACGCGGGTCAATCCGCCCGGCATGACCATGTACCCGTTGGGCGTCGCGCAGGCGTACACGCGCACCCCGATCGCGCCGGCCTTCAGGGTCCGGTTCTGCTGCCGGTCCCAGATCGGGGCCTGGGAGATGCGTACCAGTTCCTGGGCGACGTAGTGGCCGGGACGCGCGCGCATCCCGGCGATCAGCGCCTCGCGCTGGTCGCAGGCCAGGTCCGGGCCGAACACCGCGTCCATGCGCAACTGCGGATAGGCCGGCTTGATGACCAGCTTGTCGAGGCGCGCGATGACCTCCTCGAGCGCCGCCGGCTGCCCGCACCACCAGGTGGCCACGGAGGGCATCCTCAGTTCCTCGCCGAGCAGCCGCACGCAGATCGCGGGCAGGAATCCCAGCATGGCGCCGGATTCCAGCAGATTGGAGCCCAAGCCATTGGCGATGAGCACATTGCCGCGCCGCGCCGCCTCGGTCAGGCCGGGGATGCCGAGCGCGGAATCGCTGCGCATCTCCAGCGGGTCGCAGTAGTCGTCATCGAGGCGGCGCAGGATCGCGTGAACCCGTTCCAGGCCGGAGAGGGTCTTGAGCCAGACGCAGCCGTCGCGGACGGTCAGGTCATGCCCTTCCACCAGGGTGAAGCCGAGGTAGCGTGCCAGCAGCGCATGTTCGTAATAGGTTTCGTTGTAGGGGCCGGGGGTGAGCAGCACGATCATCGGGGTTTGACCCTGATGGGGGGCCCACTGGGCGAGGCTGTCGCGCAGCGCCGCGAAGAAGGGTGCCAGCGGCTGCACCTTGAGATCGCGGAACAGGTCGGGGAAAACACGGGAAATGGCGAGCCGGTTCTCCAGCGCGTAACCCGCCCCCGAGGGTGCCTGTGTGCGGTCGGCCACGACCCACCAGCGCCCGTCCGGCGCGCGCGCCAGATCGGCCGCGTAGATATGCAGGCGGACTCCGCTCGGGCCAGCGAGACCCTGGCAGGGCCGCAGGTAGGCGGCGTTACCGTGCACCAGCGCCGGCGGCACCAGCCCCTCGGCGATCAGGGTCTGCGGGCCGTAGATATCGCCCAGCACCCGGTCGAGGAGGGTGGCGCGCTGCGTGACGGCGGCTTCTATGCGGGTCCACTCATCGGCGGGAATGATCTGCGGCAGCAGATCCAGGTCCCATGGCCGGTCGGTGCCTTGCGGGTCGGCATAGATGTTGTACGTGACGCCGTTCTCGCGCATCTGGCGCTCGATCTCGCGCACCCGTTCGCGCATGCCCGCTTCCGGGGCGGCGATCAGCTGGTCGAACATCGCCCGCCAGTGCGCGCGCGGCTTTGCGGGGGCCGCAAGCATCTCGTCGTAACGGGCTTGGGGATGCGGATAGGCGTCGAGCAGTTGCTTGGGCACGAGAATCGTCGGCTGCGCAGGCGCGGGTATCGCCTGCCGCCCGCAGGTTAGCACCCAATCCGCACCTGGCGGGCGGATCGGGCCGGGTCAGGGCAGGTCAGCCGCGCCGCAGGTCGAGGGTGAACGGGAAATTCGGGTTGCGTTGTGTCTGCGGCACGCTGATCCGCCCGGGCGTGTGCCCCATCTGGAAGAAGCGGGCCAGCCGGCGTCCCTCGGCGGCATAGGCGTTGACCGGGAAATCCTCATGGCTGCGGCCGCCCGGGTGGCTGACATGGTATTGGCAGCCGCCCAGGCTCCGTTCGCTCCAGGTATCGACCAGGTCGAACACCAGGGGCACGTCGGTGCCGACGGTCGGATGCAGCGCAGAAGGCGGGTTCCATGCCTTGTAGCGCACGCCGCCGACGAATTCGCCCACCCTGCCGGTGGGCTGCAGGGGCACGGGCCGGCCGTTGCAGGTCAGCACATGGCGCGAATCGACCAGCCCGGTGGCCTTGACCTGCAGGCGCTCGAGGGAGGAATCGACATAGCGCGCCGTCCCCGCAGCGGTCGACTCCTCGCCCAGCACGTTCCAGGGTTCGAGGGCGTTGCGCAGTTCCACATGGACTCCCGCGGCGGAAAACTCGCCATGACGCGGAAAGCGGAACTCGTGGTGGGCCGAGAACCAGTCGGCCGAGAACGCATAGCCCGCCTCGTTGAGCTCGGCGATGACATCGCCGAAATCCTGCCAGACGAAATACGGCAGCATGAACCGGTCGTGCAGTTCCGTACCCCAGCGGATCAGACGCGCGGGGCGGTAGGGGCGGCGCCAGAAGCGCGCCACCAGCGCCCGCAGCAGCAGCTGTTGGGTCAGGGACATGCGCGCGTGCGGTGGCATTTCGAAGGCGCGCAGCTCCAGCAGCCCGAGGCGCCCGGTGGCCGAGTCGGGGGAGTAGAGCTTGTCGATGCAGAATTCGGTGCGATGCGTGTTGCCGGAGGCATCGATGAGGAGGTTGCGCAGTATGCGGTCGACTTTCCAGGGCGGACCGGGTTCGCCGCCCGCCGCCGCCAGCCGGTCGATCTGGGCGAACGCGATCTCGATCTCGTAGACCGACTCATGGCGCGCCTCGTCAACCCGCGGCGCCTGACTGGTGGGGCCGATGAACAGCCCGCTGAAGAGATAGGACAGCGCCGGGTGGTTGTGCCAGTAGGCGATCAGGCTTTTCAGCAGATCCGGGCGGCGCAGGAAGGGCGAATCCTGCGCCGTGGCGCCGCCGAGCACGAAGTGGTTGCCGCCCCCCGTGCCGGTGTGCTTGCCGTCTAGCATGAACTTCTCTGTCGTCAGGCGGGCCAGGTGCGCCTGGTCGTACAGGAAGGTGGTGTTGGAGACCAGTTCGCTCCAGCTCCCGGCCGGCTGCACGTTGACCTCGAGCACGCCCGGGTCCGGCGTGATGCGCAGAGACTCCAGGCGCGGGTCGCGCGGCGGCTCGTAGCCTTCGACGACCACGGGCAGCTTCAGTTCGGCCGCGGTCGCCTCGACGGCGGCGACCAACTCCAGGTAGTGCTCGAGCGCCGCCAGCGGCGGCATGAAGATGTGGAGCACGCCGTTGCGCGCCTCGGCGCAGATGGCCGAGCGGGTGATCCATCCGGCCGATTCGAAATGGCCCGGCGGATGATCGGTCGGCCGCGTTTCTGCGCCGGCCGCGCCGCCGGCTGCCGCGTCCAGCCAGGCGCCGTTGCGGTCGCGCGGGGCGTCCGTGGGGGCCTGGAACAGCCGCGCGATCTCGCCATGGGCGGGCAGGCGGGCGAAGGCCTGGGTGGGGTCGGGCGCATGGATCCATGGTTGGTCCGCCGGGGCGGCCCATGGCTGTGAATCGAGCGGCAGGCGCAGGCCGATGGCCGAATCGCCGGGGATCAGATAGCAGCGCTCGGCGCGCAGGAACCAGGGCCCGGTCTGCCAGCGGCGCGCGCGTTGCGTGCTGCGCGCGAGCGGCAGCACGTGGCCGGCGACCTTGTCCAAGCCCTGCGAGAAGATCCGCGCCAGGCGCTTGCGCTCGAGCGGATCATCCAGCTTTGAATCGAACGGATCGACGTTGGCGGGCAGCCGGCGCTCCCGCCACAGGTAATACCAGGTGTCCTCGTAGGCCTCGAACACGTACTTCGGGTCGAGCTCCAGCCGTGCGGCGAGGGTGCGCAGGAACAGCCCCGCGTGCTCCTCGGTGACGCCATAGTCGGTCTTCTCGTCGGCGAAAAGCGCGGGGTCGTGCCACATCGGCTCGCCGTCGCGGCGCCAGAAGCATGTCAGGGACCAGCGCGGCAACTGCTCGCCGGGATACCACTTCCCCTGGCCGTAGTGCTTCAGGCCGTGCGGGGCATAGCGGGCCTTGAGCCGGTCCAGCAGGCTTGCGCCTAGCAGCCGCTTGGTCGGCCCGACCGCGTCGGTGTTCCATTCTGCGCCGTCGCGGTGGTCCACCGACACGAAGGTGGGTTCGCCGCCCATGGTCA
>CANGUJ010000269.1 GCA_947456845.1 Burkholderiales bacterium
ATCCCCTGCCGCGCGGCCATCATGCGGCACCGCCGTCGATGAGGGCGCGCTCTTTCGCGGTGGGCACCACGCCGTAGTCGCGCCTGGCCGCGGCCTCCGAGATGTAGCCCAGGCGCAGGTCGCGCAGCACCGCCGCGCGGGCGCGCTTTTTCGGGTTGCCGAAACCGCCGCCGCCGCCCGAGCGCAGGGTGTAGGCCTCGCCCGCTTCAAGGCGCATGTTGACCTTGCCGGTGCCGAACAGGGTTTCGCTGCCGTCCTTCTTGCGCATGCCGATCAGGTTGCCCAGCGCGCTTTTTCCCCCGGACAGCCCCCACGGTGGATGCTTCACCCGGTCCACCCGGGTCTGGTAATTCACGCGCGCGAGCGACACCACCTCGCACTCCGCGCCCAGGCCGCCGCGGAACTGGCCGGCGCCGCCGGAGTCCTGGCGCAGCCGGTAGTGCCGCACCAGAAGCGGGAACTTGTTCTCGACCTGCTCGGAAGGCCCGTTGTGGGTATCACCGTCGTTCATGCATACCGTGACGTTGACGCCGTCCTCGCCGTGCTTGGCGCCCCAGCCGCCGCCGATCAGCCCGCCCAGATAGATCCACAGGCGCCCGTCCTTGGGATGGATGCCGTTGACGTTGGCGATCACGAGATCCGCATGGTGGCCAGCGATCACGCGTTCCGGAATGGCGGGCGCCAGGGCCTTGAAGATGGTGTCGACCACGGTCATCGGGTAGGTCATCCACACCCGCATCGGCGCGGGATGCCTGGCGCTCACGACCGTGCCGGGCGGCACGATCACCTTGAGCGGCCGGAAGCCGCCGTCGTTGATGGGATGGTCGCGCGGCAGGGTCAGGCACTTGAAGGCCACCTGCGCGCAGGCCACCCCGGCGCCCGAATTGAAGAAGCCCTTCACCTGCGGGCTCATGCCCGAGAGGTCGACGGTCATCGCGTCGCCTCGCACGCTGACCTTGACGCGGATCGGTACCGGCTGGTCGATGTCGATGGCGTCGTCATCCATCCAGGATTCGGCCTCGTACACGCCGTCGGGCATGGCGCGCACCATCGCGCGCGCCTCGGCCTCGCTATGGTCCATGATCGCGGCGATGCTGGCCTGCACCGTGTCGGCGCCATGGCGGGCGAGCAGTTCTTCCATGTGCTTGACGCCGACGCGGCAGGCGGAGAGCTGGGCTTCCAGGTCACCGGCGGCCCGGTCCGGGCGGCGCACGTTCATCAGGATGAGGTCGCGCATTTCCTGGTTGAGTTTTCCGCGCACGTGGTACTTGACCAGCGGGATCTGCAGGCCCTCGGACCAGATATCGGTGGTCAGCCCGTTCAGGATGCCGCCGATGTCCTGCCAGTGCGCCATGCAGGTCGAGAAGGCGACGATCTGCCCCTTGTGGAACACCGGGATCGAGAAGGTCAGGTGGTTCAGGTGCGCGCCGGTGGTGTAGGAATCGTTGGTCAGCAGGATGTCGCCGGGATGGATGTTCCGGTGCCCCCAGTGCGCGATCTTGGCCTTGACCACGTCGCTCATGCCGCGGATGAACATCGGCAGCCCCAGGCCGATCGAGAGGGTCTGGCCGTCGCGGTCGAACAGGCCCACCGTGAAGTCGAGGGCTTCGTAGATGATCATGTTGTAGGAGGTGCGCATGAGCACCGACTTCATTTCCTCGGTGGCGGCGGTGAGGCTGTTCCTCACCAGCTCGACGGCGACCGGGTCGACCTTGATGCGCCTGGCCGGCTTGGTTGCGGGCTTGCGGGCGGAGGCTTTGCCGGCGGCGGCTTTTTTCATGACGGTGCGGCCGGTGTTGGCGGGGCTTGCGTTGCGCGGCATGTTCATTTCCTCCCGATGCTGATGTCGAGGTTGCCATAGGGTTCGACGACGAGGCTGTCGCCGGGCTGCAGCACGGTGGTGGTGGCATGCTCCTCGATCAATGCCGGCCCGCTGATGCGGTTGCCGGCCAGCAGCAGCCCGCGCTGGTACACCGCCGCCTCCTTCCAGCCGCCATCCTCGAAGTAGGCGCGGCGCCGCCCGGTGAATGCGGCCGCCGGCGGCCGCGCCGTACCGACGGCGATTTTCTCCAGCACCGGATGCTTCATCATGCCGATCACCGCGCTGCGGACGCTGACGATCTCGGCCTGCTCGCCCGGCGCGCCGCGGCCATAGCGTTCCTCATGGGCGGCGTCGAAGGCGGCCTTGATGGCGGCCTTGGTCGCCTGCGGATCGCCGCGCCGGAAGGCCGCGGCCGGCAGGTCCACCGTCACCGCATGCTCCTGCCCGACATAGCGCATGTCGAGACCGCGCTGCATGACGATCCGCTTCGTGTTGAGGTCGGCGTCCTTGAGGGCCGCCTGGCCCTGCGCTTCCATCTCGGCGAACCAGCCTTCGAGGTCAGCCATGGTCACGGCGGCGAGGCTTACGAACTGCGAGCGCACGAGATCGCGGCGGAAGTCGGCCAGCAGCATGCCGAAGGCGGAAAAATGCCCCGGCGCGCGCGGCACGATCACGCGCGGGATGCGCAGTTCGCGCGCCACCATCGAGGCGTGCAGCGGGCCGGCGCCGCCATAGGCGAACATGGTCGGGAAGGCGCCGGGGTCGAGCCCGCGGTCGGTGGTGACACCCTTGACCGCGTGCGACATCGATGCCGCGGCGATGCGCAGGATGCCCAGCGCGGCATGCGTGGCGGAAAGTCCGAGCGGATCGGCCACGCGCTTTTTCATCGCCGCATTGGCCGCCGCGCGGTCGAGCAGCATTTCGCCGCCCAGGAAACGCCCGGGATCGAGGCGCCCGAGCAGCAGGTTGGCATCGGTCACCGTGGGCTCGATGCCGCCTTGCCCATAGCACACCGGCCCGGGCGCCGCGCCGGCGCTCTGTGGGCCCACGCGCAGGGCCCCCGATTCGCTCACCGCGGCGATGCTGCCGCCGCCGGTGCCCACCTCGTGGATGTCGATCATCGGCGTCAGCAGCGGCAGGCCGGTGAGGTAGCCGCCGATCATCGCGCTGCCGGTCACGAGCGCCGCGCCGTCGCGCACCACGCCGGCCTTGGCGGTGGTGCCGCCCATGTCGAAGGCGATGGCGTTGGCGATGCCGAGCGTGCGGCACAGGGCCTGCGTGCCGATCACGCCGGCGGCCGGGCCGGACTCCATCATGCGCACGCAGTCGGCGCGCGCTTCCGAGAGCGCGTACAACCCGCCGGTGGACTGCACCACCAGGAACTTGCCGGAGAACTTCTCGCGCTTGATCTCTTCCTCGATTTCGCGCAGGTAGTTGTCCACCCGCGGGCCGATGTAGGCGTTGGCCACCACCGTTGAGGTGCGCTCGTATTCGCGGTACTCCTGGGAGAGGTCCGATGAAATCGAGATGAAGGCGCCGGGCATGCGCTTCCTGAGCGCGGCCTTGACCGCACGCTCATGCGCCGGGTTGCGGTAGGAATGCAGGAACAGCACCGCCACGGCCTCGATGCGTCGGCGCACCAGTTCGTCGGCGATGGCCTCGACCTCGCCCATGTCGAGCTTCTGGTGCACGGTGCCGTCGGCCAGCAGGCGTTCGCCCACCTCGAAGCGCAGGTCGCGCTCGATGAGCGGCGCATGCTTGCGGTGGCGCAGGTTGAACGAATCGGGCCGGTTGATGCGGCCGATCTCGTAGATGTCGCGAAAGCCGCGCGTGGTGACGAGCGCCGCGCGCGCGCCCGAGCGTTCGAGCATGGTGTTGATGGCGATCGTCGAGCCGTGCAGGAACAGGTTCGCCTCATCGAGCGTGACGCCGGCCTTCCTCATGCCGTCGGTGATGCCGGTGATCAGGCGCTGCGGCGTGGTGAGGGTCTTGCCGAGAAGCAGCACGCCGCGCTTCTCGTCGAAGGCGGTCACGTCGGTGAAGGTGCCGCCGATGTCGGCGGCGATGCGCGTGCGGGCGGTCGAGGTCATGGCTTATCGTGGGGTGGCGGGAAACAACGGCGGGAGCCGCCTTAGTGTAGCCGCGCCGCCACGCGGTGGCCTCGGCATCGGCCCTTGGTCTCGCCCACCCACGCCACCTCGAGCAGCACGATCAGCCGCGCGTGTCCCGGGCTGGAGGCGCTGCACTCAGCCTCGATGGCCGGCGTGGCACGCGCCGACTGCACCGGGTCGTCCTGCCCGATATATCGCACCGCTATGATTGGTATCGAGGCCGATCACCGTCCCGCGTTGGCGGATCGTGGCGTTGATGTCCTCGATGGAGACCGGCTAGGCCGGTTTGCGCAACACCCCCGTGGGGGAGCGCACATCCCCGAAGGCAGGCTTGATCGCGAATCCACCCTCGAATCCGATGAACTCGATGCGGTCTCCCGGTTCCAGCCCGAGGCGCAGCCTGACATCGGCAGGGATCGCGACCTGCCCCATCGTTGTGAATGTCGCGGCGAACCCCATTCACGGCCCGGGCGGCGCCACCGCGGCCGTCGTGAAGCCGGCCGCGTCGAAGGCGCGACGCACCGCGCCGCCAGCCTTGGCCTCCTCCAGCCAGCGCGTCAGATATGCCAGCGCGGCCGGATGGTTCTTCTTGACCAGCACCGAGACGTAGACGCGCTGGAAGGCACCGTCGAGGATGCGCGAACCCGGCACCCTGGCCGCCAGCGGCCCGAGGGTGTCGTGCGTCAATGCGAACGCGTCGGCGCGACCCTCGCGCAGGGCCGCCAACGCCAGGTCGACCGACGGCACCGGCGCGACCTTGACGTGCTTGAGGGCATTGCCGGCACTTCGGAATGTCGTGGTGCCGGCAATCGCGATCACCCGCACGCCGGGGCGGTCGACCTCGGCAATGCCGCGGATGCCGGATTCGCCGCGTACCAGGTAGGTATTCTCCAGCACCGAGTAGGCTGGGCCGACATCGAGGCGCCGGCGCCTTTCGTCATCGGCCGGCATGAAGGCGGCGTCGATCCGGCCTTCGGCGAGCGCATCGGTGATCTCGCCCGAGTTGGGTGCCATGAAGAACTCCACCGCAACGCCCAGCGCGCGGCCGAGTTCGCGCGCCAGGTCGACGGTGACGCCGCGCCCCTGGCCATCGGTCCCGCGGGCGACGAAAAAGGTCGAGGCCTCGGGCGCGTACACGATGCCGAAGCGCAGCTTGCCGGTGGGCGCGATCTCCTTCAACACGGCGGCATCGGGTGGGGGCGGCGCACCGGCGCAGCCGGCCACGACAGCAGGCCACGGCGGCCAGGCCAGCGTTTTGAGCTTCATCTTCGTCTCCGGCGGTTCTCGCCATCCTGCGCGGCGATTCTACTTGCGCTCCCGCGCGCATCGCGCCCCGAGGCCTTCAGCCCGCACATCCACCGGCCTGGGGCGATCGACTGGCCGATCAGCCGGGGGTATTGATGCGGGCAATCAAGCTTGATGCAGCAAGGCGGCGTTCCAGCCGTTCGCCTGCGGACCGCTCGCCAGGCGCCTTCATGCGGCGAGACTAGCGATTGCCGCGCCCGCGCGAGGTCTCGTTGGTCCAGGGCTGGGCGCCGCAGTCCGTGACGGCGGCGCGCGCGGTGGTCGAGCGCAGCACCATGAAACGCACGCCCCAGATGAAAAAGCCCAGCAGCAGCACGCCAAGCAGGACCTTGAAGATTGAAACGCCGAACAACATGTAAACGCCTCCTGCGCGGTAGCGCGAAGCCAGTGACCCCCCTCCACGCGATATCGGCCATCTCGGGCCACTCAGGAGGGGGCGGATTGCAACAAACCATGTCCGGGGTGCGACGGGCGGTGCCGGCCCCGGGGTTCGGGTACATTTGACCGCTCCAACCCCGCCAGGAGCTTGTGATGGATGCCCGCACCGCGCTCAATTTCCAGGATCTGCCGAGGACGTTCGCCGAACTGGTGGCGCCCGCGCGAACCGCGCTGGTGCTGTGGGACCTGCAGAAAGGCCTGGCCGGCAAGGCCACGAATGTGGCCACCCTGGCCCCCAATGCCGCGGCGCTGATC
>CANGUJ010000270.1 GCA_947456845.1 Burkholderiales bacterium
ATCCCGCCCTGATCCGGCTGCAAGATGCGCCGCCCAGCCCCCTGGGGCGCATGCTGCTGTGGGTGCTGCTGGGGTTCCTGGCGCTGCTGCTGGCGTGGAGCTTCATCGGCCGTCTCGACATCGTCGCCGTCGCGGAGGGCAAGCTGGTGCCGGCTTCCTACCTCAAGATCGTGCAACCGGCCGAGGCCGGCGTGGTCAAGGAGATCCTGGTGCGCGAAGGTGAGCCGGTGCGCCAGGGGCAGGTGCTCATGCGCATGGATGCCGCGCTGTCGGAGTCCGACCTGCGCGCCGCCGGCGCCGAGTACCACGCGCGGCGGCTGGCGTTGAAGCGCATCGACGCGCAACTGACGGGGGCCGCGCTGAGCCGCGCGCCGGGCGACCCCGAAGACGTGTTCGCCAAGGTGCGCGCGCAGTTCGAGGCCAACCGGGCAGCGCATGAATCGCTGCTCGCGCAGGAACGCGTGACGCTCGAGAAGGCGCGCCACGACCTGGCGGTCGCCACCGAGGTGCGCAGCAAGCTGCGCCAGACCCTGCCGCACTACCGGGAGCAGGAGGCCGCCTACGAGAAGCTGGTGCGCGACGGCTTCGCCGGCAAGATCCTCTACACCGACAAGCAGCGCGAGCGCATCGAGAAGGAGCAGGACCTGAGCGCCCAGGAGGCGACGATACTCTCGGCGCGCGCCTCGATCCAGCAGTCGGAGCGGCGCATGGCGCAGATCGTCGCCGACTACCGCAAACAGCTTGAAACCGAGCGCGCCGACATTGCGCCGCTGGTGGAGCGCTCGTCGCAGGACCTGCGCAAGCAGGAGCACAAGCATCGCCTGCTGGAGCTCAAGGCGCCACAGGATGGCGTGGTCAAGGACTTGGCCACCCATACCGCGGGCACGGTGGCCGGGCCGGGCACCATCCTCATGACCCTGGTGCCGAGGGAGGAGGCGCTGCGCGCCGAGGTGTGGGTGCGCAACGACGATATCGGCTTCGTCCGTCCCGGGCAGCGGGTGCGCCTGAAGCTGGCGGCCTATGCGTTCCAGAAATACGGTTTCGTCGAGGGCGAGGTGCTGCGGGTGGGCGCCGATGCGGCCGAGCAGGGCGCCGACCCCCAGTCACTGGCGCTGGCGCGGGGGCGCAGCGCGGCGCCGCTTGCTTTCAAGACCGTGGTGGACCTCAAGTCGCAATCCTTGGGGCATGACGGGCAGGAACTGCGGCTGGTGCCCGGCATGCAGGTCACCGCCGAGCTGCATCTCGGCACACGCACGGCGCTGGAGTACCTGCTCTCGCCAGTTCAAAAAGCCTGGCACGAGGCGGCGCGCGAGCGCTGAAGCTCAGGACGGCGCCGCGGCGGGCTTGCGGTACTCCGCCGCCAGCGGTGGAAACTGCAACAGCAAGGCTTCCAGACCGTCCGGCCCGGCGCGCATGGTGAATGCGGGCTCGTCGCTGGATACGAACACGTTTTCCGGCGCCTCCAGTGTGCGGCCATCGACATGCATGGCGCCGGCCGCCACGAGAAGATACTGGCCATGCCCGGTCGATGGCGCAAGGGCGGCCATGGAGGCCCCGGGGGGCAGGCGATACAGCTGTACCGCCAGGCCGTCCGGCGCCGGCGGCAGGATGTCCTCGCAGAGCGGCGCGGCCAGCGCGCGGCGCGCCGCGGCCGCAAGCGTGGCGATCGGTGCGGAACTGAAGTGCGCCTTGGGGCCGCGCACCAGCCGCTCGCGGGCCTCCGGGAGGAACTGGGCGCCCGGATCGAACTGCGGCCGCAGGGTGAGGTAATGCAGGCCCTGCGCGCCGCTGACGATGGGCCCGTAACCGGTGAAGGCGCCCGCGTAATGCACCAGCAGCGGTGCGACGGCGTGTCGGCCTAGCGTGCCGCTGCCGCCGACGATTACCTGGAACTGGTTCTGCTGGTGGTAATGGGTAAGGATGGTGGTGTCCGGGTCCTGCTCGACCAGGAAGGATTGCGGCGCGGGACCGTTGCCCGGCGGCACGAGCATGTATTCGCCCTTGTAGTAGCCGGTGCCGTTGGCCAGCACGTCATACCGGCGCTTTCTCTGCTGTTCCGCGCGGGTGCCCACGATGATCATGGCGTCATCACTCCGGTGGCGGCCTAGACGCAGCGCCCGCCGTCGACCTCGATGTTGACGCCGGTCACGAAGGCGGCGTCATCGGAGGCGAGGTACAGGCAGGCGTTGGCCACGTCCTGCGCGGTGGAAAAGCGTCCCATCGGGATGGTGGCCATGAACTTGGCGCGCCGTGCCTCGTCGACTTCGCCGCCGGCGAAGGCGGAGGAGAGCGCAGTGTCCGGGTTGAACACCGGGTTCACGCAGTTCACGCGCACCTGGTCGGGCGCGAACTCGGCGGCCATGGACTTGCTCATCAGCACCACCGCGCCCTTGCTGGCGTTGTAGACCGTGAGGCCAGGCCGGGGCCGCACGCCGGCGGTCGAGGCGATGTTGACGATGGATCCGCCGCGCGCCTTGCCCTGCGCGCGGAACACCGGCAGGGCGTGCTGGGCCGAGAAATACACGCTTTTCACGTTGATCGAGAAGCAGCGGTCGAAGTCGGCTTCCGTGACCTCCACGAACGGGCGGTTCACATGCGTCCAGCCGGCATTGTTGACCACGCAGTCGAGGCCGCCGAAATGCTGCTGCGCCGCGCCGACGAGCGCCGTCCAACCGTCATCGGTGGTGACGTCGGCCTGCTGGAAAACCGCGCTGCCGCCGCCGAGGCGGATGGCCGCCAGCGTGGCCTCGCCGCCCTTTGGATTGATGTCGTTGACGACGACCCGCGCGCCTTCCTCGGCGAAGCGGGTGGCGATGCCGGCGCCGATGCCCGAGCCCGCGCCGGTGACGATCACCACCTTGTCCTTGAGTCGCATACCTCTTGTCTCCCTGATGCCGTGTGCGAAAACCAAAACGGCGGATATTGTAGTCCGCCGTCCGGGTGGCGCGGGTTGCCGTCCTAGCGCTTCGGGAAGAAGGCGTGGGCGTAGGTGCGCTCGTCGGTGCGGCCCACGTAGTCGATGGTGCGCTTGGCCGCCCAGGTGGTGACCTGATGATGCACCGGCACCAGTACGGCGTCGTCGACCACCATCTTCACGGCTTCCTGGAACAGGCCGAGGCGCTTCTTGTCGTCGACGGTGCGCAGCCCTTCCTCGAGCACCGCATCCATCTTGGGATTGCAGTAGGAGGGATAGTTGAGGGCGCCGAAGCCCTTCTCCTTGTTTTCGCAGGCGATCAGCGAGCGCAGCGGCGAGGAGGCCTCGCCGGTCTGCGCGCCCCAGCCGACCAGCGTGACCGAGAATTCCTTCTTGCTGGCGCGCCCGAAATAGACCGACAGAGGCATGGCATCGACGCGGGTTTTCACGCCGATGCGCGCCCACATCTGCGCGATCGCCTGCATGATCTGGTCGTCGTTGACGTAGCGGTTGTTGGGCCCGTGGAAGGTGATCGAGAAACCGTTCGGATAGCCCGCGTCGGCGAGCAGCTTCTTGGCGGCGTCGGCGTCGAACACCGGCTTCAAGGTCGGGTTGTGGCCGAACAGCGTGGGGGGCACGAGGTTGGCGGTCGGCAGCGACAGGCCTTCCATCAGGCGGTCGCGGATGGCGTCGCGGTTGACCGCCATGGACAGGGCGCGGCGCACGCGCAGGTCGCGTAGCGGGTTCTTGTCCAGCGGCTTGCCTTCGGCGTCGAACACGTGCGGGCTTTTCTCGCGCTGGTCCAGATTGAAGTAGATCATGCGATGCGAGACCTTGGAGAAGAAATTCAGGTTCTGGTTCTCGCGGATGCGCTTCAAGTCGGCGGTGGGCACGTTCTCGATGGCGTCCACGTCGCCTGACAGCAGCGCGGCCACGCGGGTGGGGTCGGCCGCGATGAAGCGCAGCGTCACCTTGCTCCAGGCCGCCTTGGGGCCCCAGTAAGCTTCGTTGCGCTCCAGTTCCACCCGGTCGTCACGGGCGAAGCGCACGAACTTGAAGGGGCCGGTGCCGACCACGCCGCGGCCGGTGGCGAACTCCTCGCTCGCCAGGCCCTGCGGCAGCGGCCCGGCGGTCGCCTTCTTGCTAACGATGAACACCGCCGTGAGGTCCGGCAGCATCAGCGGGTACGGGGAAGCGGTCTTGAAGCGGATGGTGTACGGGTCGACGATCTGCTTGGAGACGATCGCCTTGGTATAGGAGTCGAAGCGCCCCGGGCTGTTGGCGATGAGCGGGATGCGGTCGATCGACCAGGCCACGTCCTCGGCGGTGAATTCGGAACCGTCATGGAACTTGACGCCGCGCCTGAGCTTGAACTCCCAGGTGGTGTCGTCAATCAGACGCCAGGATTCGGCCAGGCCGGGCACGGGCTTGCTGTCCGGGTCCATCTTCACCAGCGTCTCGAACATGTGGTCCGAGACATTGATGTTGGGGAACAGGTTGAAGAAGTGCGGGTCCATCGACGAGGGCGGCGCGCTCATCGCGAGCTTGAATTCCTGCGCCTGGGCGGCACCGAGCGACATGCCGAGCATGAGTGCTGTTGCGGCGACGATGCGTCGCAGGAAATGCAGTGAAGGCATCAGGCTTCTCCGTGGTCTGGCGGGTTGGGCGGGCGTGCGTAGGGGGAGTCGCCCCGCGTTATAGCAGAAAACATGCCGTGCGGAGGGCTGTTTCAGCGCTCCCGCTTCAATGCCCGGTCCACCTTGTCGCGCGTCAGTCCCGGGGTGAACAGTTCGATGAACTCGTAGGCGAAGCCGCGCAGGTAGGCGCCCTCGCGCACAGCGAGGAAGGTGGTGCGCTCGGCGAACAGGTGCCCGGCATCGATCTGGCGCAGGTGCAGGTCGCGCGCCTGGTCGAAGGCGATCGAATTGAGGATGCCGACGCCCAGGCCCAGTTCGATGTAGGTCTTGATCACGTCGGAATCGATGGCCGAGAGCACGATGTTGGGCACCAGGCCCTTCCTGGCAAAAGCCTGATTGATGGTCGAACGCCCGGTGAAGGCGCTGTCGTAGGTAATGATCGGATGGGCCGCGAGCGCTTCCAGGGTGAGCTTGGGGGCGTCGAGCAGGGCATGCCCCGGCGGCACCACCACGACATGGTGCCAGCGATAGCAGGGCAGCGCGACCAAGTTCTCATGGTGGTCTATGGTTTCGGTGGCCACCGCGATGTCGGCCTGGCCGTCGACCACCATCCGCGCGATCGCCGGCGGGCTGCCCTGTAGGATCGACAAACGCACCCGGGGGTAGCGTTCCTTGAACTCGCGCACCGCGCGCGGCAGCGCGTAGCGCGCCTGGGTGTGGGTGGTGGCGATGGTCAGGCTGCCGCTTTTCTGGTCGGCGAACTCCGCAGCCGTCTGCTTTAGGTTCTCAGCCTCGATCAGCAGGCGCTCGATCACCTGCACGACCGCCTTGCCGGGTTCGGTCAACTGGGTGATGCGCTTGCCGAAGCGGACAAAGATCTCGACGCCGAGTTCGTCCTCGAGTTCGCGGATCTGCTTCGAGACGCCGGGTTGCGAGGTATGCAGGGCCGCGGCCGCGGCGGTCAGGTTGAGTCCCTGGCGCACGGTTTCGCGAACATAGCGCATTTGCTGGAAGTTCATTGATATAACTACATCGTCATTGAATGATTAATGTTATCATGAATAGTTATTACGATGTGGGTCCTGCAGCCTGCCGCCGGCCGTGGTTTTGGCGCGTGCTATAGTTTTTCGCTTATGGGTGCAGCCACCGCAGACGCGCGTTTTGGATCCGACGACCGCCTGCTGATCGGCTGCATCATCGGCTCGCTCGTGGCGCACGCGCTCACCATCCTCTACGTGCCCAGGATGCTGCCGCACGGGGAGCCCGTGCCGCCGCTGGTGGCGACCATCCGCGAGATTGGGCCGCCGCCCCTGATGCCCAAATCGGAGCCGCCGTCGGCGACTTCGGCGCCAAACATGC
>CANGUJ010000271.1 GCA_947456845.1 Burkholderiales bacterium
GCACAGCCACGGCATACAACGGATTGAGCTGGTAGCGGTAGAACTGGTCGCCGCCAGTGTAGAAAGACCACGCGTAGCCCAGGAACGGCGCGTGCTCCGTACCGGACCAGTAGTCGGTGGACTGCACGCCGTCAAATTGAGCCCGCAAACCTCCCAGCGATCCGCCCACGTCGTTCCAGATATACGCGTATTGATTCAGCGCCCCGACAGCCTGCAGGCCGTCGCCTGTGGGCAGGAACCAACCCGTGAAGTCAGTCTGCGCAGCACCTGCCGATTCAGCCAGGGCCTGGGCCGAACCTGCAGCAGCCGTCGCGCTCCAGAAGCCTCTGCCGATGTTCCAGTCGTTCAGGATCGTGATGTCGAGCGTGGTGTTGTAGAACATGGCGCACTTGTCCAGGCCAGACACCGTGCAGGTGGTGCTGGCCGTGCCATTGGCCAGGCGACCTTGGAAGACCGACGCCGCATGCGCCGCGCCCGTCAGGGCCACGATGGCAGCCGCCGCCACCCAGGTTTTCAAAGTCCTCATCCCTTAGCCCCTTCGGTTGACCAAACAATCATCACCGCAGCAAGCAAATCTCGTGCCCCCCCGGGGGGCTGAAGGGTATTGAAAATCAATGACTTAGTCTTGAGCCAGGGTTGCGTGCCCAGAGCAACTGTAAAGAAGTTCGACAAGTGCGTCTTGGCAAAAGCCCGCAGATCGCGCGCGCGATGCGCCAGCCCAGGCGGACGGCTGCTTCAGGGCGGCGGCGCCGGTGACTCCTTCGGGTCGGTGACGGCCGGTCAGCGGAAGTCGGTGGCCAGCGGCTGTACGGCCCACTGCCGACATTCAGCATGGGATGCGGAAGGAAGAGTACGCGCTAGTTATCAGCAGATGATATAGTCTGCAATCAATGAACGGTCCCGACATCGGCCTCGATACGCTCCTTGATCTGGACGGCAGCATCCTGGAGCAAGAGGGCGGCTACTGGATCAAGATCGAGGCACGGCGAATCCCGCCGTCGGAGCATGCTCGACATGGCATCAGGTACAGCCTGACGCTGCACGACAAGTACGGCACCCGAATCCTGGGCTACGACAACGCACATGCGGTGAAGCCGCCGAGGAAGTTCAAATTCGCCGGGCAGCGGCTGCCCTACGACCACCGTCACCGGACTGCGAGCGACAAGGGCGTGCCCTACGCGTTCGAATCGGCGCATCGGTTGTTGGAGGACTTCTTCGCAGAAGTGGATCGCGTGATCAAGGAAGCACAGCAATGAAGACCATCGTCATCGGCGTGATGCCCCAAGAGCAGATCCGGGCGAGGGCGATCGCCATCGCCAAAGGCGAGTACAAGCCCAAGCCGGGCGAGCCCAAGATCTGGTTCACCTCCATGAAGTCGGTGGCCGAGGTACTGAGCGACCAGAACCGTGCCCTGCTGAAGGTAATCCGGGAGACCAATCCCGATTCCATGGCGGTGCTGGCCAAGGCCACGGGACGACAGCCGGGCAATTTGTCGCGCACCTTGAAGACGATGTCGCGCTACGGGCTGGTGGAGCTTCAACGTGAGAAGACCCACGTCAGGCCGGTCGTGAAGGCGACCGAGTTCCGGATCTTGGCGGCCGCTTGAGATCGTGTGCTCGCTTGCTTCGCAGGAGAGTCACTGCTGTGCGCCGGGGCAGGGCGGGGCAGGCAGGGCCGCCGCACGCCAATCTCGGCTACGCAAGGCGATCCGGCCCCGCCAGATCGTTCGCTGAGAGCGGTGGGAGGCGATGGATCTCGATCGAGGCCGTCAGCTGCATCGCGGATGGGGCGTCGTGACGGTAAAAAGTTGGGCGAAAAGTTGTGTCGGGACAATAGCTTAGACTGTTTGATGCCGGCCCTTCTTGGGCGCTTCAGTGACCGGCGCGGGAGCGTGTCGATGGCGGTTCGAGTCGCCCCGCGAGTCGATAGATGTCGATAGATCTCGAAAGGTCAGCTTTGGCCGAACCGCCCGGAAACCCGCGCCAATGCTGGTGCCTGACAGGTTGACGGTAAGAATGACGGTAAAAGTCTGTGGGGCGACGTCGAGCTCCCTACGAATCAACAGCTTAGAGGGCTCGTTGATGATTGAGTGGGAGTAGAACGGGCGATCAGGAGTAGCCGGTAGTACTTCGTGGTCTGAACATCGCCCGGGCGCAGATCGCGATTGCCCGACACTCGTTACTTGATCTCCACGATATCCAGCAGCGCCCACTGCTTGTTGAAGTAAGCCCCGGTCCGACCATAGAACCGGAAGTACGTGAACCAACCGCAAGGGCAACTGCTGGGACAATGCGCCCACGGTGAGCCTGTGGGGCAGCCTGAAGGTCGGACGGCTTTACGGCAGGAGGTTCGCCACCCACCGAGAAGCAATGGACGAGGTCATCGACTGGTTGACGCTCCACAACCACCGGCGACTGCACTCCACGTTGGGCTACACCAGCCCCATGAAGTTCGAAGCGAACCAACACGCGGGCCAGGTTAAGAAAGCCGCGTAACCGAGTGGCTATGGACTACGTCGGACAATGGCAAGGCCAATGAAGGATCGGCGACACATCTTCTTCGCAGCCCACCCGACGGTGGGGCACACCAGCGCGCTCCGTGCGATCGGTGCCGAGCTTCGCGCGCGCGGACACGCGACAAGCTTCGCCATGGTCCACGCGCAAGTGCCGTTTGCAACGCTCTGGCCCGAGGGGGTGCGCGTGGCGTTGAGCCTGCCCGCCGCGATCGCAGCGGAGGGCGCGGAGGTGGTGAAGCTCAGCGCGTCACCGGGGTCACTGTGGTACGCGGTGCGGCTGCCTCGGGCGACGGGCCAGGCCGAACTCGAGATCGCCCTCGCGCTGTTCACGAGCGGTCTCGACGCGCAGGCGCGGCAACTCGCCGCTCACATCCGGCGTACGGGTGCGTCCGTGGTGGTGGGCGACTACCTGATGCCCGCAGCGTTGCTCGGGGCGCGCCTCGCGGAGCGGCCGTTCATCGCGCTTTACCACTCGGCGCTGCCGTTCCGCGCCGAGGGCGCGCCGCCTTTCGGGACCGTGTTGCCCGAATCCGCGCGCGGGAGCGATGCGTGGCGGGAGGCCGAGCTGCGGCTCAAGCGCATGAGCGCCGACTTCGATTCCCGTATCGCCGGCGCCGCGAGGCGACTCGGCCTCGAACCGCCCGGGGACGGCCTGCTGCTACGCCCGATCTCGCGCGACCTGAATCTACTCGCGACCGCTCCGGAACTGGAGCCGGGCCTCCTACCGCTCGCCGGGAATGTCTTGATGACCGGGCCTTGCCTCTCGAAGGGATCTGCGGTCGACAGCGCAGGGCAGGCAGTTCTCGACATGCTGCCCCGCAGTCAGCGGCTCGTCTACGTGTCTCTCGGCACGGTCTTCAACGGCCAACCCGCCGTGTTCCGTGCGCTGATCGCTGGCGCGTCTGCCACTGGCGCCCACCTCGTCGTCAGCGCCGGCGCGAGTTTCGATGCGCTGGCGGATCTACGCTCGCCATCGGTGCACATCCATCGGCGCGTACCGCAGGTGCCGCTGCTCCAGCGAGTGGACGCCGTCGTTACGCACGGCGGAAACAACACCGTGCAGGAGTGCCTCGCCACGGGTCGGCCGATGGTAGTAATCCCCTTCGGCGGCGATCAGGTCGCCAACGCGAATCGGGTCGAACGACTCGGCGTGGGCGTGCGAATGAGCGCCACAGCCCTCTCGTTAGACGCCGTGCGAGCTGCGGTCGAAACGCTCTCGGAGGCACGCTTCGCCGAGTGCGCCTGGGAAATCGCGCGTGCTCTCATGGCTTACGGCGGCACGCGCGCGGCGGCCGACGCGATACTCGGGTTTCCGTAACGGCCACCTACAGGTCTCGAATGACCGCGTCCGTGTGGGAGCGGCGCCTCGGCAGCGCATGAGGGCCGAAGATTCGATATGTAGGGCACACTTACCGCACAGCAAAGCACCGCCGTGTCACGGCGCATACCCATTGCTGACATTCAGTTTGGGATAAGCAAGGCACGGTAAGCAACTGTTATCGTCAGACGATATGATCCGTCACTGATGAACAGTCCCGACGTCGGCCTCGACACACTGCCTGATCTGGACGGCTCTATCCTGGAGCAGGACGGCGGCGACTGGGTCATGATCGAGGTGCGGCGAATTCCGCCGTCGGTGCGTGTTCAAGACGGCATTAGGTACAGCCTGTCGCTGCACGACAAGTACGGCACCCGAGTCATGGGCTATGACAAGGCACATGCGGTGAAGCCGCCGAAGAAGTTCAAGTTCGCCGGGCAGCGCCTGCCCTACGACCATCGGCACCGGACCTCAAGCGATAAATGCGCCCCCTACGCGTTCGAGTCAGCGCAGCGGCTTTTGGAGGAGTTGACCTGCCTCGTTTCCTCGGTCCAATAGTTTCTGGAAAGATGGCTCTCAATCCGAAAGGAAGAGCCGATGAGAAAGAGTCGATTCAGCGAAGAACAGATGGTCGATATCCTGCGTGAAGCGGAGAAAACCTCCGTGGCCGCGGCGGCCAAGAAGAACAAGGTCAGCGAGCAGACGATTTGTTCGTGGCGTCAGCACTTCGCAGGCCTCGAGCCGCACGACGTGAAAAACTGAAGGCCCTGGAGGCCGAGAACGCGAAGCTCAAAAGGCTGCTCGCCGAGCGCGACCTCGAGATCGACGCGATGAAGGAAGTCGTTCGCCGAAAGTGGTGAGCCTGCCCGCTCGTCGCCAGCAGGTCGGATTGCTTATCGACCGGGGCGTCTCCCAGCGACGGGCGTGCAGGCTGATCGGAGTGGCGCGCTCGGCGCTGAAGTACGTCTCGACGATGGACGCGAAAGACGCGCCGGCGATCGACGCAATGAAGCGCCTGTCGGGCATGTATCCGCGGTACGGCTACCGGTGCATCCGGATCTTCCTCGTCAGAGAAGGTCATTCGATGAGCCCGAGCCGAGCCGAGCGTCTGTGGCGCAAGGCGAAGCTTCAGTTGCCCACCAAGCGCCGCCGAAAGCGGATTTCCAGTTCCAGTCCGCGCCCGCTGCCGCCCAGGGCCGCCAATCACGTCTGGGCCTACGACTTCGTCTTCGATGCGTGCGCGAACGGCCAGAAGCTCAAGTGCCTGGCCATCGTCGACGAGTTCGCCCGCGAATGCCTGGCGATCGACGTCGCCGGCTCTATCCGTTCGGCCCGCGTCGTCGAGCTGCTGGCGAGGCTGATGAGCGAGCGCGGCATCCCGGCGTTCATCCGGAGCGACAACGGCCCGGAGTTCGTCAGCATGGCGGTGCTGCGGTGGCTCACCGAAAACAAGGTCGAGACCGTGCACATCGACCCCGGCAAGCCCTGGCAGACCGGCACCAACGAGAGCTTCAACGGCCGGCTGCGCGACGAATGCCTGAACGTCGAATGGTTCCGAACCCGACGCGAGGCACGCATCGTGATCGAGGCCTGGCGGCGGCACTACAACGCCGTTCGGCCGCACAGCAGCCTGGACTACTTGACCCCGCTGGAGTTCAGCCAGCAGCACCGAGACCGGCCACAGATCCCAAACCGAGCCATTTCCCAGGAATCATTGGTCCGAAACTCCTAGGGCAGGTCAATCCTGGCTGCCGGCTTGCAGCAGATCCATGGACCGGTCGGTCCGGCGTCAAGCGCCTGGTGCGTGCGCTGTCGATCCTCGGTCGGCGCCGGGCGGCGTTGTAAGGTAGCCCAGCAGCGCGCGGACGACACGATCGCGCAGAGCGGCCGAGGGCTTTCGGCCCGCCATTGCGTCTGCTTCGATCATGGCCTTGGCGATCACGAAGATGTCCTGCACGTCGCCCGGTTGCGGCGGCGCCGCGAGTTCGTCGGCGTGGCGCTGCAACAGCGTCATCACCGCGGCGCCGATCCGCTGTTCGTAC
>CANGUJ010000272.1 GCA_947456845.1 Burkholderiales bacterium
ACATCGCCGACCACATTTCCAAGTCCGCCCCGTGGGCCATCTATGGGGTGTTCCTGATCGTGTTCATGTATGTGATGCCGGGCGGGGTCGCCGCGCTCGCGCACAAGCTGCTGCAACGCATGAAGTCCGCCTCCTGAGCGAGGCCGAATCGTCACCCCGCTGTCAAAGGAGCGCATCATGAGACAAAGCCAACGCAGGTTCCTGGTCAAACTCGGTATCGTGGCCACCGTAGCGGCCATCGCGGCCGCTGGCGGAGGCGCGGCCTTCGCGCAGGCCAAAAAATATGACGCGGGAGCCAATGACCGCGAAATCAAGATCGGTCATATCGGGCCTTATTCCGGCCCGGCCTCCGCCTATGGCGCGATCGGCAAGGCCATCGGCGCGTACTTCGAGAAGGTCAACGCCGAGGGCGGCATCAACGGGCGCAAAATCAAGTACCTGACCCAGGACGACGGCTACAACCCTGCCAAGACCGTCGAGATGACCCGCAAGCTGGTCGAAGAGGAAGAGGTGCTGCTGGTGTTCAACCCGCTTGGCACGCCGCCGAACTCCGCGATCCACAAGTACATGAACCAGAAGAAGGTGCCGCAACTGTTCGTGGCCACCGGCGCCTCGAAGTGGGGTGACCCGAGGAACTTCCCCTGGACCATGGGCTGGCAGCCCAACTACTTCTCGGAGGGCAGGATCTACGCTTCGCACCTGCTCGAGACCAAGCCGAATGGCAGGATCGGCATCCTCATGCAGAACGACGATTACGGCAAGGACTACGTCAACGGCTTCAAAGCCGGCCTGGGCGACAAGGCCAAGTCCATGATCCTCTCGGAAGTCACCTATGAGGTCACCGACCCGACGGTCGACAGCCAGATGGTCACCCTCAAGGCCTCGGGCGCGGACGTGTTCTTCAACGTCACCACGCCCAAGTTCGCGGCGCAGGCGATCAGGAAGGCCGCCGAGATCGGCTGGAACCCGGTGCACTATCTCAACAGCGTTTCCAACGCCGCAGGTTCGGTGATGATGGCCGCGGGCGCGCAAGCCGGTGTGGGCGTGATCTCGGCCTTTTATCTCAAGGACCCGACCGACCCCCAGTGGCAGAAATCCCCCGAATACGCCGAATGGCTCGCATGGATGAAGAAATTCCACCCGCAGGGCGACATCAAGGACAACTTCAACGTCTACGGCTACACGGTGGCGCAGACGCTGGTGCAGGTACTGAAGCAGGCCGGCAATGACCTTACCCGTGCCAACGTGATGAGGCAGGCTGCCAGCCTGGATATGACCCTGCCCATGCTGCTGCCGGGCGTGAAGATCAAGACCGGACCGGCGGATTTTTTCCCCATCGAGCAGGAGCAACTCGCGCGCTGGGACGGCAAGACCTGGGTGCTGTTCGGCAAGACCTACGGGCAGTAGGAGCGCGCGCGCCTCCTCATCTTTGCCAGCGATTTTGATACATTGTTATGACAAAGTAAACGGGGACGGAACGATCGTGCTTGGCGGCGTGCGGGTGCTGGCGGTGGAGCAGTACGGGGCGGGGCCCTTCGCCACGCAATTCCTGTCCGACATGGGCGCCGAGGTCATCAAGATCGAGAATCCCGGCGATGGCGGCGACATGGCACGCGGCGTCGGCCCGCACTGGCATGAAGGCCTGCCCGAGACCGCGCGGAGCGTGTTCTACCAGAGCCTGAACCGCGGCAAGAAGAGTCTGACGCTCAACCTCAACAGGCCGGAGGGCCGCGCGGTGTTCCGGCGCCTCGCCGCCCGGGCCGACGCGGTCACCAGCAACATGCGCGGCGATGTTCCGGCCAAGCTGGGCATCACCTACGAATCCCTGGCCGGCGTCAACCCCAGGATCGTATGCGCGCACCTGACCGGGTACGGCCGCGAGGGCGAGCGCGCCAAGTGGCCCGGTTACGACTACCTGATGCAGGCCGAAGCCGGCTACTTTTCGGTCACCGGCGAACCCGGCAGCGCGCCGGCGCGCGCGGGGCTGTCGCTGATCGACTTCATGACCGGCGCGGTATGCTCGATGGCCCTCCTGGCCGGCCTTCTCGAGGCGCGCTCGCGCGGCATCGGCCGCGACATCGATGTCAGTCTGTTCGATCTCGCGCTCTACAACCTCAACTATATCGGTCACTGGTACCTGAACAACCAGGCCGTCACCGGACGTCTGCCGCGTTCCGCGCATGCCTCGCTTACGCCTTGCCAGAGCTACAGGACGAAAGATGGCTGGATCTTCATCATGTGCAACAAGGAAAAATTTTGGGGCGTCCTGTGCGACTGCATCGCCAAGCCGGAATGGAAGACCGACCCGCGCTTCGTCGATTTCAAGGCGCGCCTGGCGCATCGCGACCTGATCACTGAACTGCTTGATGAGGCGCTCTCGGCGCGCGGTACCGACGAATGGCTGGAGGTGTTCGCGGCCAAGGTGCCGTCCTCGCCGATCTACGACGTCAAGCAGGCGCTCGACAATCCCTGGGTGGCCAACAGCGACCGCATCCAGCACATCCCGGTGCAGGGGGGCGCGGACCTGCACCTGCTGGCCTCACCCATCCGCTACGCCGGAAGGCCGGCCAGCGGCCCGGCGCCGGCGCTGGGCGCGCATACCGACGACCTGCTGGCCGATGCCGGCATCGGTCCCGACGAGGCCGCGCGGCTGCGCGCCGCCGGCGTGATCTAGTGGCCAGCCGCGCAGCCCATGCGCCGCGCACGGGCGGCGCGCCGCAGTACGCCCTGCTGGCACAGGAACTCCTGCGCGGCATCGGCGCGGGCGACTATCCGGTCGGCTCCCTGCTGCCCACCGAGGCGGAGTTGTGCCGGCAGTTCTCGGTCAGCCGCATCACCGCACGGGCCGCGCTTAAGGAACTGCAGGCGCGCGGCATGGTCTCGCGCCGCGCCGGCATCGGGACACGGGTCGAGCAGGCCCAGGCCGAGGAGCGTTTCGTGCATGTCAGCGACTCGGTCGAGGCCCTGCTGCAGTTCACCGCCGAGACACGCTTTCGCATGGTCTCCTCGCGCGCGCTGGTCGCCGATGCGCGCCAGGCCGAGGAACTGCAGTGTGGCGAAGGGCAGCAATTGTTCGAGGCAGTGGGCCTGCGCACCCGCGAGCGCAAGCCCGCGTTGTGCCTGACGCGGCTGGTCTTTCCCTCGGTGTTTTCAGCGGTGGGCGGGCGGCTCGACGGCCATCGCGGCTCGGTGATGCTGCTGCTGGAGCAGATGTTCGGCGTGCATCTGGCCGAGATGCGCCAGGTGATCGAGGCAGCGCCCCTGCGCGCTGCGGAAGCCCGCCTGCTCGGGGCGGCGCCTCGCGAGGCTGCTCTGGTCACGCGCCGCTGGCATCTGGGCGAGGGCGGGCGGCTTTTGATCGCCTCGGTGAGCCTGTATCCCCATCGCCGCTACTCGTACGCGTTGCGCATGCGCCGGCAGCGCGCCGATACCCTTTCTTTCACCTGATGTCCCCCACCTGATTGCGGAGACTTTCCCCTTGCTCGACCTCAACCTTACGCGCAGCCTGCTGTTCACCCCGGGCAGCCGGCCGGACCGCTTCGCCAAGGCAGCGGCCACTGCCGCCGATGGCCTGATCATCGATCTCGAGGATGCCGTCGGTCCCGCCGACAAGGCGACCGCCCGCGTGGCGGTGATGGACTGGCTGCGCGGTCGCGAAGGCGTCAAGCGCGCCGGCTTCCTGGTGTGCCTGCGCATCAACTCGGTGTTCAACGACTTCGGGCTGCGCGACCTCGTCGCGGTGGCCGAACTGGCGCGCGCGAGCGTCGTGCCCGACGTCATCCTGTTGCCCAAGGTGGAATCGGCGGCGGAGGTGGATCTGGTCGCCCGCCACCTGCGCGCCACCGGTCCTGCCGGCGCCGGCGTTGCGCTGGTGGCGCTGATCGAATCGGCCGCCGGACTGGAGGAGGCCACGCGCATCGCCAAGTCCACCCCGGTGCTGCGCGCGCTGGGTTTCGGCGGCGTCGATCTCGCGGCGGACTTGCGCGCCACCTTCTGCTGGGAGTCCATGCTGGCCGGCCGCGGGCGGCTGGTGCAGGCGGCCTCGATGGCGGGTCTGGGCCTGCTGGATGTGCCGTATCTCGACATCAACGACGATGCCGGAATCAGCGCCGAATGCCAGCGGGTGCGCGCCATGGGTTTTTCCGGCAAGCTTGCCATCCATCCGCGCCAGGTGGATTTCATCAACGCCGCATTCACGCCCACCGCCGCCGAGGTGGAATTCGCGCAGGGCGTGGCGGCCGCCTATGATGCCGCCAATGGCGGGGTATGCACCTACAAGGGCAAGATGATCGACGAACCCGTGATGCTCTCCGCCCGTCGCACGCTGGCACGCGCCACCAAGCAATGACCTGACCCCGAGAAAACGAGAGCCCCATGAGCCTGTACGCATACACCCGCATCGCCGAAAACCGCTACCGTGAGCGCTTCGGCCTGGACTTCGAGGACTTCAAGGTCGGCCAGAAATTCCGCCATCGTCCCGGCGTGACGCTCTCGCAGCAGGACAACGTCGACGAGGCGCTCGACACGGTCAACGCGGCGATGATCCACTACGACGCCAAGTACGCCGCCCAGACCGCCTGGAAGCGCGAGCTGATGGTCTCCACCGTCACCTTGCAGCGCCTGATCGGGATGTCTTCCAAGACCTTCGGCAGGAAGCATGTGCTGAAAGGTTTTTCCGAGATCGCCATGACCAGCCCGATCTTCGGCGGCGACACCATCTATGCCGAATCGGAGATCATCGCGGTCAATCCGGGGCCCGACCACAATCATGGCGAAGTCACGGTGATCTGCCGCGGCACCCAGCAGGACGGCCGCGAGTTCGCCCGCGTGACCTACCGCGCGCTGGTGTGGCGCCGCGGGCATCACCCGGAAGACCGCGCCGGCCATGGCGTGGCGGGCACGCCGGTCGAGGAGGCGCGCTTTCTGGCGCATCGCGCCGAGGCCGATGGTGCGCTCGTCGAGCAGGTCGGCCTGTTCTTCGAGGACTGCCAGGCCGAGGAGACGTTCGTGCACTGGCCGCGCCGCACCATGCTGCGCGACGAGGGGATGGAGCATGCCTGGCGCTCGCTGGAACTCAACCCGCAGTATCACGACCTCGAGTGGATTCGCGAGCATGGCGGTGGCGTGTTCCGCTTCACCGAACCGTGGATCATCGGCGTGGCCACCGCCATGACCACCCGCACCTTCGGGCGGGTGGTGGCCAACCTCGGCTGGACCGATGTCGAGTTCGGCGCCGAGGTGGCCGCCGGCGACACCCTGGAGGCGGAGTCCACCATCCTCGACAAGCGCGAATCGAAATCGCGCCCCAACGAGGGCATTCTCGGGGTGGAGACGCGCGCCTACAACCAGAAGCGCGAACTGGTCATGAGCTACCGGCGGCGCCTCTTGGTCTATAAGCGCGACGCGCAGACGCCATACGCAGCGGCGGGGTATTGAGTCAAGCGCACGTGGACCCAAACAATGCGGGCCGTCAGTTGACGGCCCGTTTTTCCTTTCAGGCGCGGGCGGGATGCCTGCCCGCAGGCCCCGCTACCACTTGTTGCGCAGTTCGCGCAGTTTGGTGAACACGGTCTTGATGTCAGGCGCCGCGGGCAGGTCGGGAAAGGACTCGCGCAGTTTGGCGATCACGCTGGCGCTGGTGAGCCTGAAGAAGGTGTTGAAGGTCTTCTCCTGCCCCAGGGTGGTCACGATCGAGGTCTGCGGGTCGTGGCCGGTCACGCCGGGCAGCAGGGCCTGCGCGGCCGTGTTGTCGGGCTCGCGCGAGAGCGTGAACCTGAGGTTGTTCTCGATGTAGTCGTGGCCCGGATAGATGCGCGTGTCGTCGGGCAGATTGTTCAGTTGTTCGTTGGAGGTGGCGAACATGT
>CANGUJ010000273.1 GCA_947456845.1 Burkholderiales bacterium
CTGACGGTCAACGCGTCCACCGTGGTGACGTACCAGCAGAAAATGCTCTTCAGGAACTATCTGTGGAACAAGGCGCGCCTGTTCGCGGCCTCGCCCCTCATTCGCCAGCAGGCCCGCATCAACGTGGGCTTCAGCATGCGCCTAATCGCCGAGGCACTGGCGGGCGAGCCCGACCGGGCACTGGAGGCATTCCGTTTCGCGCGCCAGGCCTTGGGCGCGCATTTCACCGTCAAGTGGATGGCCTATTGCGCCTGGCTGGGCCTGCGGGCGCTTTTCCGGCGCCGTTCGCCGGGCGCCTGACAAGCCCGCCCGCCGCGGGAACGCTCGACCGGCATCCATGCACCTGCTTTTTCGACTGAACCAGCGTGTGCGCCGGGATTTCCACCGATGGCGTTATCGGCACATCGTCGAACCGGTGCTTTCGACTCCGCCGCTGCCGAGAGGCGGGCAACCCTTCACCCTGCTGTCGATGGTACAGCCGAGCGATCTGGCCTCCTACCTGATGGCGCTGAAGTCGTTTGCCCGCATGGCCAATCCGCAACGCGTAGTGATCGTGTGCGACCCTGCGATGGGCAAATTCGAGATGAACACCCTCATCGCACACGTTCCGCATGCCGAATTGCGGCACGCGGGCGACTTCACGCACCCGAAAATCCCGCGCGGCGGCACCTGGGAGCGACTCAACGCCATCGCCGCCTATGCCAGCGAGGACTATGTCGTGCAACTCGACGCCGACACCCTGACCTCCGGTCCGGTCCCCGAGGTACTGGCCAGCATCCATGGCGGTAGCGGGTTCGTCGCCGGCGAGCAGGCCGGCCAGCAATGCGTGAGCCTCCCAGCGGCCGCGAATCACGCCCGGCCATGGCTGGATGATCCGGGCGTGCCGCATATCATCGCCGTCGCCGAGGTCGCGCTGCCGGAGGTGGGGTTGCCGGCACAGGCCCGTTATGTGAGGGGCTGCTCGGGATTCACCGGTTTTCCTCGCGCACAGGACATGCGCGAGCGCTTGCTGGACTTCTCGGCGCGCATGGGCGATCGCATCGGCCTTCGCTGGCGCGAATGGGGTTCCGAGCAGGTCGCATCGAATTACCTGCTGGCCAACTCCGTGCGCCCGACCGTCCTGCCGTTCCCCAGGTATGCCACGCCGGATGCCGCGGACGGCACGACGGTGTTCTGGCATTTCATCGGCCCGGTACGCTTCGCCAACGGGCAGTATGGTCGCCTGTCATCCATGCTGCTGCCAGCCCTGGTGGGCAGTTAGCGCGCCGGCGCCCGATGTCACGCCTGCGGCTGTCGCTCCTGGTCACGTTCCTGTCGTCGAACGGCTCGGCCGCGGTGCTCTTCCTGGTGACCCTGGTGCTGGCGCGGCTGTTGTCGCCGGCCGAGATCGGCGTCTTTTCCATGGCCGCGGTGTTGCTGGCGATCGCGCACGCGCTGCGTGATTTCGGGGTTTCCGCCTACCTGCTGCAGGAAAAAGAACTCACGCCCGAACGCATCGGCGCAGCGTCGGGCGTGCTCATCACCGCCTCATGGCTGCTGGGCGCGGGCATGTTCGCCGCCAGCGGCTGGATCGCCGATTACTTGCACGAGCCGCGTACCCAAGAAGTCATGCAGGTGCTGGCCTGCGGCTTCTTGTTCATTCCTTTCGGCTCGATCACACAAACCCTGTTGGCGCGCGATTACCGTGCCCAAGAGCAGGCCTGCGTCAATGCGCTCGGCACGAGCGCCTACGCCATCAGCGTGCTGTGGATGGCCCATGCGGGAATGAGCTACATGTCCATGGCCTGGGCCAACCTGATCAGCATTCTCGTCACCAGCGCCGGCTACGCTTTTTTCCGCCCCCGCGAGGCACCCTGGCGCCCCTCCTTCTCCGGCTGGCGCCAGGTGGTCGGCTTTGGCGGAGGCACGATCATCGGCGGCATCCTCGACAAGGCCTCCAGCGCCTTGCCCGAGCTCTGGCTGGGCAAGGCCAGCGGCGCAAACGACGTTGGACTGCTCAGCCGCGCCAACGGTACGGCCAAGATCTTCATGCAGGTTGCGGGCCCCACTGCGTATTACGCCGCGGTGCGCCACCTGGCGCAGGCCCATCATCGCGGTGAGCCTGTGGCGCCCCTTTTGTGCAAGGCGATGGCCTACATCTCGGCGTGCGCCTGGCCACTGTTCTTCGCGACCGCGATCTACTCGCCTGATGTGGTGCTATTTCTTTACGGGCCGAAATGGCTCGATTGCGCGCCGTTGGTCAGCCTGATATGCGCCGCCTGGGGCATCGTGCTCGTCTCCATGTTCCATGTTGCGGCCATGCAGGCCATCGGCCGGCCGCTTCTGGCGGCCCTACCCAGTGCGGCGGCCTTGCTCGCGCGCGCGGCATGCATCTTTTTCGTCTATGACGGCACCCTGAACTCCTTTGGCTGGAGCATGGTGCTGGCCGCCTTGGTGGCGCTGCCTGCCAACATGGCTATCCAGAAGCGCATGTTCGCCATGGGTCACCTGGAGTTCGCGCGCGCCCTGATGCCGAGCCTGGCGGTAACGCTGGCCTGCGCGGCGCTCGCCGCGGCGCTCAACGGCGTGACGCCGCCGGACTGGCCGGCGTTCGTGCGGCTGCTGATACTGGCGCTGCTGGCTTGTCCCGCCTGGGTGGTGATGGTTGTGCTGGTGCGGCACCCGCTGGCCGACGAACTCGAACGGGCGGGCGCACGCGTGCCGTCCCTGGCACGGGCGCTATCGTTCATAATGCGGCTGCGGCGTTAGCAATGCGCGACTCGCAGCCATGCGGAACCGGCGATTTTTCATGAACCTCGAACTTTTGCTCAAAAAAATTGCGCGTCGCGCGGGGCCCGATGTGATGCGGCACGAGCCCGACATCCCCGCCCCTTCGATCCGCCGAGCATGGTGGAGAACGGCGGGCCGGTTCGCCCAGGCACACCAAGGCGCGCTCGCGACATTGGGCGGCACTGCGTGAGCACGGCAACTGGAACGGGAGACCGGCTTGGCCGCTAGCGGCAAGGTGCTCGTGATCGGTGACGACACGCGCAGCTTCCTCGCCACCGTGCGCTCGCTCGGACGGCGCGGACTGGAAGTGCATGTGGCGCCCTACGACATGAACGCGCCGGCCTTGCGCTCCAAATACATCCGCCGCGTGCACCGCCTGCCTTATTACCTGGACGGCGGGGAACGCTGGCGTGCGGCCGTAGTAAAGGCCTGCCAGGAGGAGCGATTCGACCTGGTCATTCCCTGCGAGGAGCGCTCGCTGTTGCCGCTGTACCGGCACAGGGACGCGCTGGAACCGCTATGCCGGCTCGCCATTCCGGACCCGCACGCCCTGGAGGCATTTTTCGACAAGTTCTCGACCCGCGAACTCGCGGCCGAACTCGGCGTGCCGGTCGCGCGCGGCCGGATGCTCACCAGCACCGACGACGCGGCCGGCTTGTGCGCGGAGTTTTCCCTGCCCATGGTGCTGAAGTTCCGGCGCTCATACTCGTGGGATGAGCTCTACGTCCGCAAGAACGCTTCGGTGATCCATTCCCGCGCGGAGCTTGAACGATGGCTGGCGGACAACCGGGCCGAGACAGGCAATGTGTTCGTCGAAGAATTCTGGCCCGGGCTGGGCGGTGGCCTGTCGGTGCTTTGTGACCGCGGCAAGGTGGTTCTTGCTTTCGAGCACCAGCGCGCGCACGAGGTGACCGGCAGCAGCTTCTACCGGCGCAGCGTTAAGCTCGACCCGGCACGACTGGCGGCAGTGAGAGCGATGACCGAGCGCATCGGCTACACGGGTCTGGCCATGTTCGAGTTCAAACTCAACACCACCCGCGGGGAGTGGCGCCTGCTCGAGGTCAACGCACGCCCATGGGGCTCGCTGCCCCTGCCCGTCGCCCTTGGCGTCAACTTCCCGCTCGGGCTTTACCAACTGCTGGTGGAGGGGACGGTACCGCAGCCGGCCGGCTATCGCGCCGGGGTGTATGGCCGGAACCTGATCCCGGACTTGTGGCAGTTGCGCTCCAACCTCGCGGCAGCCGCCAAACTGCAGCGGCTGCGCATGCTCGGGGCTTGGACATGGGAGTTCCGGCGCGTGTTGGCGGGCAATGAGGTGCATGATCTTTGGGTCGGTGACGACCGCGCGCCGGCCATCGAGGAATTGCGGCAGTTTGCGGGCGAGCGCCTCGCCGCGCTGCGCCCTGCCAGGGCAAACGCGCGCCTCGCGGGGCAGGAACGCCGCATCATCAGCGCCGCGCAGGCGGCGCGCAGGCCCTTGAAGATCGTATTCATCTGCCAGGGCAACATCTGCCGCAGCCCCTACGCGGAACATCGGCTGGGGCAGATGCTTCCGGCCGGTTCGGCGATCACGGTGGATTCGGCCGGAATGCTGCCGCGCAACGCCCGACCCAGCCCGCCCGCGGCGATCATGGCAGCGCACAGGCGCGGGGTCGACCTCGCGCCACATCGCTCACGCCATGCGTTCGCGGAAACCGTCGCCGCCGCCACGCACATATTCGTTTTCGACGAGAAAAACCTGCGCAGCTTTTGCGCGCGTTACCCCGAGCTGGCCGAACGGGTGTTTTTTCTCGCCGGCCTGGACGCCTCCCGGGCGGGGCACGAGATTCACGACCCGGACGGCAAGGCGGATACGGTTTTCGACCAGACGTATGCGCAGATCGATCGCTGCCTGGAAGGTCTGGTCAAGCAGCTTGAGCCGGCGCATGCTTGAAGCGGGCGCTGCCAAGGCCGCGCGCTTGCCGGCCGGCCACCCCCCGGTACTGGCGATCGTTGTCGATACCGAGGAAGAGTTCGACTGGGGCAAGCCGTTTTCACGCGACAACACCGGCACCACGGCAATCGCCGCCCAGCCGCTCGCGCATGAGAAGGTGTTCGACCGCCTCGGCATCGTGCCCACCTATGTGATCGATTGGCCGGTGGCCACCACCCCGGCCGCCTGCGCAACGCTCAAGGCGCTGATGGACGCACGGCGCTGCGAGATCGGCACGCACCTGCACCCCTGGGTTTCGCCGCCGCATGTCGAGGAGGTCAACACCTTCAATTCCTACACCGGCAACCTGCCGGCCGGGCTCGAATTCGACAAGCTTGAACGCCTGACCGACGCCATCGAACGCAATTTCGGGCACCGCCCCAGGGTATTCAAGGCGGGACGCTATGGCCTGGGCCCGCACACAGGCGCCGCGCTTGCCAGGCTGGGGTACCTGGTGGACACCAGCGTCGTGCCGCACACGTCCTTCAAGGCCGATGGCGGCCCCGACTTCAGCGACCGTGACAACGGGCCGTACTGGTTTGGCCCGGCGGCGGCCCCGATGCTCGAACTGCCCGTCACCACGGCGTTCTGCGGCTGGCTGCATAGCCAGGGGCGCTGGCTGTACCCGGCCCTGTCAACCTCTCTGGGGCGCGCCTTGCGGCTGGGTGGCATTGCCGCACGCACTCATGCCCTGGAGCGCATCCGCCTCACGCCGGAAGGGTGCAGCCTGGCCGACCTCACCCGCCTTGCGGCTGCGCTGGCGCGCCGCGGCAACCAGGTGTTCACCCTTACCTACCACAGCCCTTCGCTGGTACCCGGACACACCCCGTATGTGCGCACCGGCGCCAACCTGCAGGAATTCCTGCGTACGCTGCTCGGCTTTTGCGAGTACTTTCGTGACGAATTGGGCGGTGTTTTCATGAGTTCGACACTGATCCGCGAAAAAATGATCGGGCAACAAGGATGGGCCTACACAGACACGCGCTCCTGAGGCTGGCGGAGTTGCTGCCGTTCAACTTGTCGCCGGTGGGCGCATGACGCAGGAAGAACGGGCGGCCCTGGCCAGGAATCTGCCGCGGGCCACGGCCCTGGACCTGTATCGC
>CANGUJ010000274.1 GCA_947456845.1 Burkholderiales bacterium
GCAATCCGTGCAGGCGCCCACAGCGAGCCGGATGCCCTCAAGCTGCTGGCGTCGGCGGGGCTGCCGGTGGTGCCGTTCGGCGTCGCGCAGGGGGCCGCGTCCGCGGTGCGGGAGGCGGAAGCATTGGGTTTCCCGGTGGCAATGAAGATCGTCTCGGCTGACATCCTGCACAAGTCCGACATCGGCGGCGTCCGCCTGAACATCGCCGATGCGCAACAGGTCACGGCCGCCTACGATGCGATTCTTGCGGCGGCGCGGGAGCACGCCCCGGGGGCGCGCGTCGACGGCGTGATGGTGGCACCGATGGTCCGTGGCGGACTCGAATGCATCCTCGGCATCAAGCGCGACCCGGTGTTCGGGCCGGTCGCCATGGTCGGCCTCGGCGGCATTCACGTCGAGTTGTTTCGCGACATCGCCCTGCGCCTGGCTCCTTTCGATGTCGAGGAGGCGCGCGCAATGATCGATGGATTGCGCGCACGCGCCATGTTCGACGGACTGCGCGGTGCGCCGCCTTCCGACATCGACGCGCTTGCGCGTGCGCTTGCGCGCCTGTCCGAATTTGCCGCCAAGGCGGGCCCCACGCTTGAAAGCGTGGACATCAATCCCTTTGTGGTGTTGCCACAGGGCGCCGTGGCGCTCGACGCGGTGGTTATCGGCACCGCTACGCAGATGTGAAGGAGTAGCCGTTCATGCAAGCCGAGGAATTTGAGACCCTGCTGGCGCGGGTGCGGGACTTCATCGACAATGAAGTCATACCAGGCGAAGACCTGAGCGCGATGCACGACGCGGAGAAACTGGGGGCGACCGTGGGACGCCTGCGCCGGCGCGCCCGCGACCTGGGGCTGGGCAGCCCGCGCCTTTCGCCCGATCTTGGCGGGCTGGGCCTGTCCTGGGTCGAATGTTGCCGTTTCTTCGAGGAAGTCGGGCGCAGCTTTCTGGGCCCGGGCGCACTGAATTGCGCGCCCCCGGCCCAGCCCGATGTCGCCGCCCTGGACAAGCTTGCGACGCCGCTGCAGCGCACGCGCTACCTTGAGCCGCTGGCGCGCGGCGAACTGAAATCCTGCTTTGCGATGACCGAGCCGGCGCCGGGGGTGGGATCGGATCCGCGAATGCTCGCGGCGACCGCGAGGCGCGACGGCGATGGTTGGATACTGAATGCGCACAAGTGGTTCATCAGCGGCGCGATGCAGGCCGACTTCGCCATCGTGGTGGCGCGCACCGACGCTGGCGTGACCTGGTTCCTGGCGGACACTGGCGCACCGGGATTCCGGCTGGTGCGCGACATTCCGACCATGGAACCCTTCAGCCTGGGCGGGCACGCGGAAATCGAGCTCGACAACCTGCGGGTCGGGCCGGACGCCCTGATAGGCGAAGAAGGCAAGGGGCTGGAATACGCGCAATTGCGCCTCGAAGGCGCGCGCCTCTTCCATTGCATGCGTTACATCGGCCTGGCCTCCCGCGCGATCCAGATCGCCCAGGACTATGTGTCGAAGCGCGAATCCTTCGGCGCGCGCCTGTCCGAGCACCAGATGGTCCAGGCGATGGTGGCCGATGCGCATATCGATCTGTATGCCGCGCGCCTGATGACCCGGGATGTCGCACGCCGGCTGGATCGCGGCGAATCGATCCGCCATGAGTCCTCCATGGCCAAGGTGTTTGTGTCGGAGGCGGTGAACCGGGTGGCCGACAGCGCGGTGCAAATGACCGGCGCCCTGGGCATTTCCGAAGACGCCCCCCTGTCTGCCATCCTGCGCCAATTGCGGCCTTTCCGGATCTACGACGGCGCTTCCGAAGTACACCGCGCCGCGATCGCCAAGCGCGTGTTCCAGAAACGCCTGCGCGCCTAGGAGCCTTCGATGAGTCACGAACCGGATCTCGCCGCTTTCCGCACAGAACTGCGGCGATTCATCAGGGAACAGCTCCCGCCGGACATCAAGGCGACGGTGCGGGCCGGCCGGCAGGTGAGCCTTGCCCAGTTCCTCCGCTGGCACGCATTGCTCGCGGCACAAGGCTGGCTGGTGCCGCACTGGCCGCGGGAACATGGCGGCCAGGGCTGGAGCGTGGCGCAGCGACTGGTGTTCGACGAGGAAACCTGCACCGCGGACTGCCCGGAGCTCAATTCCATCACCTTCGACATGATCGGGCCGACCCTGATCCGCTACGGGTCTCGGGCACAGCAGGCCCGACACCTCCCGCCCATCGCCGCCGGAACGCAGTGGTGGTGCCAGGGCTACTCCGAACCGGACGCCGGCTCGGACCTGGCCTCATTGCGCGCACGCGCGCGACGCCAGGGCGGGCACTACGTGGTTACCGGCTCGAAGATCTGGACCTCGTACGCGCAATATGCCGACTGGATGTTCTGCCTGGTACGTACCGATGGCGAGGTCAAGCCGCAGGAGGGCATTTCCTTCCTGCTGATCGACATGAGGAGCCCGGGCATCGCGGTGCGCCCGATTGTCGGCATTCACGGCTGGAGCGTGTTCAACGAAGTCTTTTTCGATGCCGTTCAGGTGCCGGTGGAAAACCTGGTTGGCGCCGAAAACCAGGGGTGGAGCATCGCCAAGTCGTTGCTGGAATTCGAGCGGCTCAAGCTTGCCCGGATTGGCGAGAACAAGCGCCGCGCCGCGCGCGCCCGGGAGATCGGCTGGCGCGAAATCGAGAACGGCGAACCTTTGATGCGGCGCCCCTGGTTCAGGCGGCGCTATGCGGACCTGCAGATGCGGCTGATCGCTCTGGAAGCCAACTCGGCGCGCTTCATCGAGCGTTCACGGACCGGCCAGCCCATCGGCGCCGAGGTTTCCATGCTCAAGTTGCGCGGCAGCCAGTTGATCCAGGCCTGGGAAGACCTGGCCGTCGATGCGCTGGGACCTGCCTCCCTGCCGTACAGCGGCGCCGCGCTGGTCGGGGACAGCGATCTGCCCACGCCCGATCTGGCGCCCACCGCATCGTCACGGCGATTTCTTTCGCGCGGCTTCACCATCGCCGGCGGCTCAAGCGAGATCCAGCACAACATACTGGCCAAGCAAGTGCTCGGACTATGAGTGCATTCGAAAACGACGAGCAGCACGCGCATCTGGTCGAAAGCGCAAGGAGGTATGTCGAACGCGGCTATGGCGCATCGGTGCGCCAATCCTCGCTCGCGCATCCCGACGGCTGTAATCCGGCGCGCTGGACCGAACTGGCGGAATTGGGCTGGCTTGCGCTGCCTCTTTCGGAAGCGGGCGGCGGCCTGGGTGGATCACTCTTCGAAGTCTGCCTGATCGCCGAGGAACTGGGTCGTGGTCTGGTGATCGAGCCTTACGTCGCGTGCGCGACGGCCGGAGCATTGCTGGCGGACGCGGCCGCCCCATGGCCGGCGGACGCGGCCGCCGAAGGACAATGCGCGCAATGGCTGCCGGCACTGGCTGCCGGCGCAAGGCGCATCGCGCTCGCCGCCTGGGAGCCCGGTGCGCGCTTCGACCGGCAGCCATGCGCCACCGTGGCAACACGCACGGATGGCGGGTATCGCTTGCGCGGCCGCAAGTCAATGGTATTGGGTGCGCCCGGAGCCAACGCATTCATCATCGTCGCCCGCGTTGACGAGCCAGGCAGCACAGGATTCGTCCGGGTGCCCTTCCTGGTCGAGGCCAACGCGCCGGGGCTAAAGCTGACGCCCTATGCGCTCTATGACGGCAGGCACGCAGCAGACCTGGAACTCGATGACGTCTCCGTCGGCGCCGGCATGCGCATCGGCGCGGCGGACATTTCTGCCCGGATCGAGCGCTTTTGCGAATGGTCGACGATAGCCCATTGCGCCGAGACCGTAGGCACGATGGCCGCTTCTTTCGGGATCACGCTGGAGTACCTTAAGACACGCAAGCAGTTCGGTCGCACGCTGGCCTCGAACCAGGCCCTGCAGCACCGCCTGGTCGACATGTATGTCGCCATAGAGGAGTCCCGGGCAATCACCCAAGCCGCCGCGCAAGCCGACACCGTCAGGGGAGTCAGTCCGGCCTTTGGCCGCAGCGCGGCAGCCGCCAAGGCATACGTTTCGCAGGCCGCGCGCATGGTATGGAAGGAGTGCGTGCAGCTGCATGGCGCCATCGGGATGACCGACGAGTACGTGCTGGGGCACCATATCCGCCGGTTGGCCGCGGCCGTGACGCTCTATGGCGATGACGAACTCCACCTTGTACGCCTGGCCAGCTACGAAGACGCCCTGGCCATGGCACCGACCGAAAGGAGCTTCTGATATGCAAACGGCACCGGACAACCCGCCAGTGATCAGGTCGCGCGAGGGCGCGGTTTTGACCTTGCTGCTCAACGCGCCGGCCAATCGAAATTCGTTGTCGGCGCCTGGCATGCTGGAAGGATTGCTGGCCGGGCTCGATGAGCTGGACGCCGATCCGGATCTTCGAGCCCTGGTCATTGGCGGTGCCGGCGGCACCTTTTGTTCAGGTGGCGACCTGCGCCTGCTCGCCGAGTCAAGCGAGCCGGACATCCGCACCCGCATGAACCAGGGCGCCTGGCTTTACCGGCGCATTGCGTTATCGGACAAACAGGTGATCGCGGCCGTCGAAGGGGCCGCGTTCGGCGCCGGCCTGGGGCTGGCATGCTGCTGCGATTTCGTCGTGGCGGCACGCAACGCTCGCTTTTGCTGTGCGTTTGTGCGGGTCGGCGCGATGCCGGACGCCGCGCTGTTCTGGTCCCTGCCGGCGCGCGTGGGGCTGCCGAAAGCGCGCCGCATGATGCTGTTCGCCGAAGAAATCGCAGGCACCGACGCGCTCGGCATCGGGCTGGCCGATGAATTGGCCGAAGCCGATGGTGCCTTGTGCGCGGCACAGGCCTTGGCCGCCCGGCTGGCGCATGGCCCTGCCCGAGCGCATGCGCGCATCAAGGCAGGTCTGCGGCGCGCGCCCATGGAAATCGAGGATGCACTTGCCTATCAACTGGATAACGCACCCGGTCTTTTCGCCAGCGCCGATTTCAGGGAAGGCGCGGCGGCGTTCTTTGAGAAGCGCAAGCCCGTGTTCCGCGGCGCCTGAACGGCAGTCCGCATGATTCGCGATCCACAAGGGTTTGCGGTGTTTCTGGACCGCCTGTCCGGTTTCTGCCGCGAGAGGCTCGTGCCGCGGGATGACGAGGTTGCATACCTCGATGAGGTGCCTGCCGATCTGGTGGCGGAAATGGCGGCGCAGGGCCTGTTCGGCTTTTCCATTCCCGAGGAGTACGGCGGCGCGGGGATGACCACCGAAGAACTGGTGCTGGCGGCGATGGAATTGTCGCAATGCTCGGTCGCATTTCGCGCACGCGTTGGCACCAACACCGGTATAGGGTCCGAAGCGCTGGTCATTGCGGGTTCGGAGGCGCAAAAGCAACGCTATCTGCCGGACCTTGCCAGCGGAAGCATTACCGGCTGTTTCGCCCTGACCGAGCCCGAGGCAGGATCCGACGCCGCGGCACTCAAGACGACCGCTGTGCGCGATGGAGACAGCTACGTGCTCAATGGCACCAAATGCTTCATCACCAATGCTCCGATCGCCAGACTGTTTACGGTCATGGCACGGACCGACCCGGCCAATCACGGTGCCGGCGGGGTATCGGCGTTTCTGGTGGAACGCGGCACCCCGGGCCTCGCCATCGGCAAGCCCTACCGGAAGATGGGCCAGGCGGGCTCGCCCGTCTCGGAGGTCCACTTCGACAACTGCCGGGTTCCCCTGGGAAACCTTATCGGCGATGCGGAGGGGCACGGATTTCGCATCGCCATGAAGGTGCTGAACAAGCAGCGGATTCACCTGGCCGCCTTGTGCATCGGGCCGGCCATCCGCATGCTCGACTACGTTGTCGAATACACCGCAAACCGA